>JAKALX010000342.1 GCA_021823905.1 Chloroflexota bacterium
CTAGCCAGAGTGCTTCTCCGCCCAGACGACGTCGCTGGGCGACAGATTCCGTTTGATCGTCGTCGCCGCGCGCTTCGCCTTGATGGCCTCGTCAAGCCGTATCTGAGCGAGCTGGGCCTTCTGGGCGTCTGAGTATTGCGCCGTCGGGTTGCGCGAGTCGATGCGGAAGACCCACCAGTTGTTCTGCACCTGGATGGGGCCGAAGAGCTCGGTCCCGGCCTGCTTCCCTTCGATGGCTGTCTTGATGGCGTCGGGCAGGAGCGCCGGCGGCTCGGGCAGCATCAAGCCGTCGTTTTGTTTCGATTGCAGGTCCGTCGAGTCGGTTTGGGCCACGCTGCCCAGGTCCTCGCCGCCCTTGATCCGGGCCGCGACCGCATTCGCGGCGTCCTTCGAGTTCGAGACGACCGTGCGGATGCTCACCATCTCGCCGGTGTCGCCCACCTCGTTCTTCATCTGGTCGAGCAGGCGGGTGTTCGCGAGCGTGGCCTCGGCCATGCGCCGGTAGTTGGCGTCGCTCATCTTCGTCGTCTTGAGCCGCTGGCGGTAGAGCGTGTCGAACGAGCTACCCGGCCCGCCGACGGGCACCCCCAGCTCTGACGCGATCTGCTTGGTGATCTCGTCGTCCGAGAGGTTGATCCCGCGCTCCTTCGCCAACTCTATCGTCAGCGCTTCGTCTTCGAGCTTCGTCAGGAGCTGTTGCTCGAGGAGCGAGACATTGTCGCCGGACGTCTGGTTCGACTGCACGAACTGGTAGAGGCGATCGGCGTAGTAGTTCAGCTTGACCTGTTCGGACCCGACGGTGAGCACGGCCTTGTTCGGAGTCAGGACGTGGTCGTCGTACCAGCCGTAGCCCAGCATCCCGAGGACGAGCACCAGGAGCGCGGCGGCGCCGGCCAGGATCCCGAGGCGAAGGTGCTCCTCGCTCCAGGCGATGCCCGCGATCCGGCGCTGTTGGCCGCTCACAGCTCGCGGCCGTGGCCGCGGCAGTGCTGTGGTCCGTTCGGTGCGACGTGCCATCGATCGTCCTTGTCCCCGGCGGCGGCTAGCCGCGCTGCGGCATGATCCCGGTCTGGCGGATGTGGGTGAGGGTGTACGGCAGGAGCGCGAGATGCCGCCCTCGCTTGATCGCCGTGCACACCAGGCGCTGGTGCTTCAGGCAGGTGCCGGTCTTGCGCCGCGGCTCGATCTTTCCCCGATCGCTGACGTACATCCGCAACCGGCCGATGTCCTTGTAGTCGATCAGCTTCACGTGGTCCACGCAGAAGCGGCAGACCTTGCGCCGGCCGCCGAAGCGCCGGGCTGGAGGCCGCATCGGCCGGTCTGACGGCCCGTCGGAGCGATCTTCGCGTGGCGGCCGATCTTCGCGTGCTGGTCGTTCTTCAGAAGTCATTGCTGGTTCCCATCCTTCAAGTCGGAACGCCGGCGTCTCCGCCAGCTTGTGGTGTTACTCGAACGGCAGGTCGTCGACGTCCATGTCGTTGCCGCCCGCCCGTGCTCCGGCCGACCCAGCGCGTGGCCGGCCGCCGGCGCTTGAGGCGCCGCGCCCCGCGCCGGCGTCACCCCAGTCACCGCCGCCGCCCTGGCCGCTTTCGCGGCCGCCAAGGAGCTGGATCGTGTTCGCGATCACCTCGGTGCGGTAATGCTTCACGCCCTGGTCGTCATCCCAGTTCCGCGTCTGCAGCCGGCCCTCCACATAGAGCGACTTGCCCTTTGTGATGTACTGGCTGATCCGTTCCGCCTGGTCTCCGAAGAGGGCGATGTTGAACCACTCGGTTTGCTCTTCCCATTCGCCCGCCGGGTTCTTGCGACGGTTGTTCACGGCGAGGCTGAACTCCGATTTGGGCGTGCCGGTAGACAGGTAGCGAAGCTCCGCGTCTTTGCCGGCATTGCCGATCAGCATGACTTTGTTCAGGCTTGCCATGATCCGTCCTCCCGTTCCGCCGGCTAGGCGGTCGTCTCGTCCGTCGGGCTGTCCTCTTCCGTGTGCGGTCCGGTCGCCTGGTGCGACTCAAGAGCCTCAACGCTGATGCCCGTGTTCTCCTCCGCGGCTTTGGAGGCGAACCCGGTTGTGCTTGTCTCGGGCGACGTGTCTCGCAGCGGCTCTTCGATCAGCGGCGCGGCTTCTGCTTCCGGCGCGGGCGCGAGCTGCTCTGTCGTGAGCGCCTCGGCGGCGGCAACCGCATCGGCTGCCGAGGCCGGTTCCACGGCCGGCAGCGAGCCGGCCGGAGCAGGAGTCTCTGTCGTGGCGTCCGCCACGGCGTCCTCTGCGGCGGGTGCTTCGGCGGCGGCAGGGGCTTCGGCGGCAGCCGGGCGCTGTTCTCGCGGCGGCGCTGGCGGCGGCAGCTCGTCGGCACGCACGATCAAGTGGCGGAGGACGCGCTCGTCGATCCGTAGCGTGCTCTCCAGTGGCTCAACGGCAGTCGGGTCGAGCTCGACCCTGGTCACCACGTAATCGGCGTCAATCGCGCGACGGATCGGATATGCCATCCGCCGGCGGCCCCAGTGGTCCGTGCGGAGCACCTTGCCCCCACGGGCTTCCACCAGGCGTGTCAGTTGCTCAACGCTGGCGTCTGGGCCGCCAGCTTCCATGACGGCCAGGTCATAGACCACCGTCAACTCGTATTCCCGCATGCATCCTCAAAACGCCGGGCGATGGGTTTGCCCGCGCAAAGCGAGCCGGACCCCGGCATGAACGCTGAGCGTATCACCCACGGGCTCTCCACTCAATTTGCACGCCTCGCTCCTGAGTCTCCAATCGTGAATCTTCTCGGCAGTCGGCAGTCGGCAGTCGGCAGTCGGCAGTCGGCAGTCGGCAATCGGCAATCGGCAATCGTGAATCGTGAATCGTGAATCGTGAATCACTCCGCGTCGCTTATGCCCGGCACAGGGAACGCGCGCGCGAACTCCACCACCTCGTTCCGCACCGCCTCGCGCACGCCTTCGCCGTCCGGGTCCGAGAGGACGCGCGCGATCCAGCCGGCCACGCGCTTCATGTCGTCCTTGCCCATCCCGCGCGAAGTCAGCGCGGGCGTTCCCAGCCGCAGCCCGCTCGTGATGTACGCCGAGCGCTGGTCGTAGGGGATCGTGTTCCTGTTCGACACGATGTTCGCCGCCTGGAGCGCGTTCTGCGCCTTCAATCCGCTGATCCCCTTCGCGTTGCAGTCGACCAGGATGAGGTGGTTGTCCGTTCCGCCCGAGACCAGCCGCAGGCCACCCGCGATCAGCCCCTCGGCAAGGGCTGCCGCGTTTTCGACGATCCGCCGCGCGTAGTCCTTGAACTCCGGCTTCAACGCTTCGCCAAAGCAGACGGCCTTGCCGGCGATCGAATGCAGGTGGGGTCCGCCCTGCGTTCCCGGGAATACCGCGCTGTCGATCGCCGCCGCGCGCTCCAGCCGGCTCAGGATCATCCCGCCGCGGGGGCCGCGCAGCGTTTTGTGTGTGGTTGTCGTGATGATGTCGGCGTATGGCGCCGGCGAGAGATGCATCCCGCCCGCGACCAGCCCCGCGATGTGCGACATGTCGACCATGAGCGCGGCGCCAACCTCGTGCGCGATTTCGCCGAATGCAACGAAGTCGATCGCCCGTGGGTAGGCGGTCGCCCCGGCGACGATGATCTTCGGCTTCGCTTCCCGCGCCAGCCGGCGCACCTCGGCCATGTCGATCACTTCCGCTTCGCGGTCGACCGTGTACGGCACGAAGTTGTAGAGCCGCCCGCTGAAGTTGACCGGCGAGCCGTGCGTCAGGTGCCCGCCCTGTGTCAGCTCCATCCCCATGATCGTGTCGCCCGGCTGCACGGTCGCGAAGTACGCCGCCATGTTCGCCTCGGCGCCCGAGCTCGGCTGGACGTTCGCGTGCTCAACGCCGAACAACTGCTTCGCCCGCTCGATCGCCAGCGTCTCCAACCGGTCGCTGTGCTGGTTGCCGGCGTAATAGCGCTTTCCCGGGTAGCCCTCGGCGTACTTGTTCGTGAACACGGAGCCCGTCGCTTCCAGCACCGCCGCGGAGGCGTAGTTCTCGCTCGCGATCATCTCCAGCGATTCGACCTGGCGGACGCGTTCGTCGGCGATGATGGCGGCGATTTCTGGATCGCGTTGCGACAGCACGGACATGGCGGGCCTCGGGGAAGGGGATGCCCCTAGCGTACCCGCCCTTCGCGAGACAGACCAAAGAAGGCCAACGGAGGGACCGGCGACTCTTCGCCCTCGAAGTACAGTTCCAGCGCCTCACGGACCGAGGCCAGTGCCTCCTCCCTGGTCGGGCCGAACGACGAAACCTCGACGTTCAGCGCGGTCGCCACCCACTGCCTTCCTTCGCGGTACACCACCACGTCAATCTCGCGTCGCGCCATGCGGTCATCATGCTCCAGCGGCTCGTCTGCTCCCTGTCTCTCCGTTGTTCTCCGTGATCTCCGTGCCTCCGTGGCTCGCTCGGGGTGGGGTTCAGGGTTTTGCGCGCCGGGGGCGGACGGCAGGGTAGCGATGCCATGGGTGGTCCTTGGTCGGGCGACCGTCGACGACGCGGAGAGGGCGCGGCGGGCGGGGTGCGCGAGGCGTGGA
>JAKALX010000343.1 GCA_021823905.1 Chloroflexota bacterium
CGCTCAATCGCCCGGGTCGTCGACTCTCGTCAGTGATCAGACGTACTACCCGAAGGTCTCGCTGCCGAACGTCTGGGTTGCGTCGAATGCGATCGCTTCGAAGCACCCGAACGTAGTGAAGCGCTTCCTGTGGGCCATCATGCAGGCCGACAACTACGAGGCTCAGCACACTACTCAGGCGCTGCAGCTGACATCCAAGCTGACCGGCGTGCCACAGAAGCTACTGAATCAGACGTTGTCGTCAGTCAAGTGGCTCGACGAGAGCCAAATCGTCAAGTACGCGCAAGACGGCACGGCGACTGGCTGGTTCCAGTCGCTCGGCCAGACGTTCGTGGCGATGAAGGAGTTGGCGAGCGCGCCAGCGGCCAGCACGTACTCGCTTCTGGATTGGTCGGTGCAGGCGCAGACCCTGAAGTGACCCACGGCCAGTTGGTCGCACAACCTAGTCAGACCACGCGAGGCAGACAACCAAGTAGCTGGAAGCATTGGGTAGGAATGACGTTCACCGATCTCGACCGTTGGTTTCTGGACGCGGACGACGTGACCGTTGTCCGTCCGCCCAGGGAGGAGCCGGGCCACTGGGCAGGCGCCCCGTACTTGCTTGGCGATGGCGAACGCGTGTACCTCTACTATCGGCTGCGCCGACCGAGAGGAGAAGGCCGCGGATACGAAGCGCGCATCGCGGAGAGTCGCGACGGCTTTACGTTCGATGACATCTGGGGTGTGACCAAGGAAGAGCTGCAGACGCCATCGATCGAACGCGCCGCCCTGGTCAGGGCCGGCGATAGCTTCAGGCTGTACCTCAGCTACGTGGACCCGGCCACCCACAAGTGGAAGATTGACGCATGCGAGGCGCCCGATCCGAGGGCGTTCCGGGTCGCCACGCGAGTGACCGCCGTGGATCCCGACGAATACGGGCTAGAGGCTGCGAAGGACCCGGTCGTGATCAAGGTTGGCCCGGTCTGGTACCTGTACGCAAGCTGTGCCATGGCAGTAGATGAGCCCAACGAGAACTTGCACGCCGGGGACGACGTGTTTACCACTGGCCGTATCAGATCGCCCACGTGCCTGTTCCTCAGTGACGATGGATTCTCTTTCCGTTGGGCTGGCGAGGTGCTTTCGAACGGTGCAGGGTGGGACAGGTACATGGCACGCCTTACTGCCTGGGCACCGCACGGGGACGCCTTTGTCGCCTTCTACGACGGAAGCGCCAGTGTTGCAGAGAACTACGAGGAGCGCGCTGCCCTAGCCCTCAGCACCGATCTGCGCCGCTTCCGTCGCCGACGTCCTCACGTGAGCACCACGACGCCGCCGTCCCCCATGTCAAAGCGCTACGTCTCCACCGCGTTCTTCAAGGGTCGCTGGCTCATTGCGTATGAAGCCATACTGCAGGACGGGACGCACGAACTGCGCATCGGCGCACGCCAGTGACCGCCGCACGAGTCATTGATGTACATGGGCACGTCGGCGTCACGACAAGCAGACGTCCCGGCCTTCCGCCGCCATGGATGTGGGGCGATGCCCATGATGTTCGGGCCCTGTGCAACACCGCTGGCGTCGCGGATGTCTTCGTGTCTTCGCTATGGAGTTGCAGGGCCTGGTCACGAGAGAGCGAGAGAGAGGCCCGCGAAGCAGCGGAAACAGAGGAGGGCACCCGTTTCTGGGCGGTGCTCGACCCTCGGATCTCCGACAGCTGGGACGCTCTTCTCGAGGCGATGGCCCATCCAAGATGCGTGGGCGTGAAACTCCACCCTGTCTGGCAACAATGGGACCTGCGTGATCACCTCGATCGGATCATGGAAGTGGTCTCGAGCCACCATTCCGTCGTTCTCACTCACTCCGAGGTCGCGGATCCGCTTGTAAGCCCCCTGATATGCGCCGACGCGGCCAATCGTTACCCTGACGCGACACTCATCATGGCGCATCTCGGCTATGGCGCTATGCCCAGGTCCGGATTGACGCGGGATCAGATGATCGCTATCCGGTTGAGCCGCCACGGCAATTTGTTCGTCGATACATCCTCGCAACACATGATCTTCGAGGGATTCCTCGAGCTCGCAGTCGCGGAGTTCGGTGCGGACCAGATCCTCTTTGGTACAGACGTCCCACTGCATTCGTCGGCGGCAATCGTTGCGCGCGTCGCCCAATCGCGAATTCCGTCCGAGGCGAAGGAGAAGATTCTCTCGGGCAACGCGATCCGTATCTGGGGGTCCTTGTGAGAGACGCTGGGTCGACGATCCCAAATCTCACGAGCGATAGCGCATTGGTGGTTGACCGCGTCACAAAGGTATTTGACGGCAGGCAAGGGCGAGTGACCGTTTTCGATGGCTTGTCATTGGCGGTCAGGGCCGGCGAGTTCCTAGGAGTAATCGGGCCGACCGGGTGCGGCAAGACAACCCTACTCAACATGCTGGCCGGCCTTGATCGGCCGACCGAGGGGGCCGTTCGCTTTCACGACGAGATCGTCACGGAGCCCAGCCCGGCGCGAGGGGTGGTGTTTCAACAGTACGCCTTGTTCCCGTGGCTGACCGTGGCCGGGAACGTAGAGTTCGGTCTGAAGGTAGGACGCGTTCCGGGCGCTGAGCGGAAGCGCATTGTCGCTCACTACCTAGAGATGATGCACCTGAGCGCCGTGAGCAACGCCTATCCGAAAGAGCTGTCTGGCGGTATGAAACAGCGCGTGAGCTTGGCACGGGCGTATGCCACGCAGCCTGAGGTTCTCCTGATGGACGAACCCTTCGGAGCCCTTGATGCGCAGACAAAACGAACGCTACAGCTCGAACTCCTACGGTCGTGGTCGGACCAGCACGTTACGATTGTCTTCATCACCCACGACATTGAAGAGGCCATCTTGGTGGCTCAACGGATCCTGTTATTGGGAGGGGATCCGGCTCATATCGTCCGCGAGTTCGACGTGCCGCTTGCATATCCACGGTCCGTCGAGTCAATGGCCGATCCGGCGTTCACGGCCTTACGGGAAGAGCTTTGGACCGAACTTGGCCACGTTAGCCACTCGGGGAGCCAATGAGATGAGAATGACGCAAGGCGGTAACGAGCCATGAGGGGCCCGCGTCGGGGGACTCTCGGCATCGTGGTAATAGGTCTCGGCGACATAGGGAAGCAGCATGTCGATGTGTGCAGTAGGCTCGACTGCGTGTCGCTGCAGGGCGTGTTTGATGTGGACCGCGAGCGGTGCAACCGCATCGCCCAGGCATACGGGACGAAGGCATTCGAATCTCTCGACGAAGCCTTGGCGTTCGATGGCGAGGAGGCCGTGGTGGTGGCGACACCGGACGACCGTCACCTAGCCCCAGCGCAGGCCGCGTTGCTCGAGGGGAAGCACTGCCTGATCGAGAAGCCGCTCGCCACAAGCCTGGACGAGGCTCGTGAGCTAGTACGCCTTGCGAGCGCTTCCCCGGCGCGAGCAATGGTGGGTCACACCCTGAGGTTCGACGAACGCTACTACTCGGCGATCGCGGCGCGCAGGGACAGTCGCCTCGGTGATCTGGTCCACGTCTCTGCGAAACGACGGAACCGTCAAGGGGTCGGGACGCGCGTGGGCGGACGCACGACGGTCTCAATGTTCCTGGGCGTTCACGACCTGGATTTCCTGATGTGGTTGGCAGATTCGAAAATTCGCTCGGTCTCTGCGGTTGCATCGAAGATCGGTAGCCCGTCGACAAGTGCTCCGCAGGCCACGATGGCGCTGCTCGAGTTCGAAGACGGAGCCGTCGGCGCGCTCGAGTCCTCGTGGGGTCTACCCGCCGAGTACCCGACAGGGCTGGAGGCGCTCGTCGAAGCCATATTCACGAACGGGACGCTCCGCGTGAGCGTTGCTAACGGCGAGGTCACGACGTTCGCAAATGGGCACGCCGCCTGCGTGCCCCCATCGCGGCTTCCGGTGTACGGCCACAGCACCGGGGCTCTGCGCAACGAAATCGAGACATTTGCTCACTGTATCCTTGACGACGAAGAGTTTCCGGTGTCGCTTGAGGACGGATACAACGCTGTTGCGGTCGCTGCTGCTATTGATGCGGCGTGCGGGTCCGGAGCGTCAGAGCACGTCAGCTACGTGCGGTAGAACGATGCGGAGCGCGGAGAGAGGGACGCTCACCGTGACGGCACCGCGCGACTGGCGGAAGAGGATCAGCCTCGCAAGCAGCGGGTTGGGTCCTTGGGGGACCGGGCTGTCGATCGCAGTCGGCCTATTGGTCTGGCAGATCGCCAGCGTGGGCAACCCGGTTCTCGTACCGAGCATCGGTAACGTCTGGGCTGCATTTGCCCTGACGCTTGGCGACGGGGCGCTGCTCGTCAACATCGCGAGCAGCGTGGCGCGCATCCTGGAAGGGTTCTTTCTTGCCCTGGTGCTCGCAACGGCGCTTGGGTTCGTAATCGGATGGTATCGCGCGGCACGGATCATCGTGGACCCATGGATTCAATTCTTCAGGATGATCCCGCCCATCGCACTGCTGCCGCTCGTTGTCGTCTACCTCGGCGTTGGCAACGAAGCCCAGGTATCGGTCATCTTCTTCTCGGCC
>JAKALX010000344.1 GCA_021823905.1 Chloroflexota bacterium
CCCGCCGGCGGCCGGCGAGCCATGCCGTTCCGCGTCCCACGACGGTGTAGAGGATTGCGAAGCGGTCGCCGTCCACTTTGAAGTAGCTGAAGGCGCGGGCGAACATCGGGTCGGCGCCCTCGGCGCTGCAGTGCACCATCACGAACTGCCCCGGCGACACGTTCGCGGCGAGCCCCGGCGACTGGAGCCACATCAGGTTCGTTCCCGGCCAGGCGGGTTCGTTCGAAAGCACCTGCGCTGCTTCGACGATCATTGGCCGACGTACTCCGCCAGGGTCTCGACGTTGTACTCGGCGGCGGAGGTGAGCGCCTCGATCGCCGCCCTCGCGGTGTCGATGGAGGTGAAGCAGGGGATGCGCTTCTCCGCTGCGGCGCGGCGAATGTGGAAGCCGTCGCGCAGGGAGCCGGTGAAGCGGCCCTCGGCGATGTTGATGACGCACTGGACGCTGCCGTCCTGGATGACGTCGACCACGTTCGGGTGGCTGCCGCTGAGGACCTTGGTCACTGGCGTCACGGGCAGCCCGAGCGCGGCAATTGTCACGGAGGTGCCTTCGGTCGCGTACATCTTGTAGCCGGCCGCCACGAGCTGGTGGATCAGCGGCAGGGCGTCGGCCTTGGCGCGGTCCGCGATGCTGAGGAGGATGGCCGCGTTCGGCTTGAGAGCGATGTCGGAGGCAAGGAGCGCCTTCGCCAGCGCTCCTTCGAACGTGCGGTCGATGCCCATGACTTCGCCGGTGCTCTTCATCTCCGGCCCGAGGTAGGTGTCGACGCCGATGAGCTTCGACATCGAGAACACCGGGGCCTTCACGGCGACCAGGTTGCGATCAGGCCAGAGGCCTGAGGGCCAACCCTGCTCCTTGAGCTTGCGGCCCAGCATCGCCGAGACGGCGAGCTGGACCATGGGCACGCCGGTGACCTTCGAGAGGAACGGGACCGTGCGGCTCGCCCGCGGGTTCACTTCGATGACGAAGACGCGCGGGCCTTCGCCCTGCCGGCGTGGAAGCACCACGTACTGGATGTTCGTGAGGCCGATTGCGTTCATCCCGAGCACGATGCGCTCGGTGTAGTCGCGGAGCGTCTCGCGCTCTTCGCTGTCGAGATTCCGTGGCGGGTAGACGGCCATGGAGTCACCGGAGTGGACGCCCGCGCGCTCGATGTGCTCCATGATGCCGGGAATCAGGACGGATTCGCCGTCGCAGATGGCGTCGACCTCGACCTCGCGGCCTTCGAGGAACTTATCGATGAGGATAGGCTTTCCCTGGGCGACCTCCGCCGCCTCCTGGACGAAGCGGACAAGCTCCGTCGCGTTCTGAACGATCTCCATCGCGCGGCCGCCGAGAACGTACGACGGGCGCACGAGGACCGGGTAGCCGATCGCCTGGGCGGTCTTCATCGCGTCTTCGATGGTGTGAATCGCCGCGCCCGGCGGCTGGGGGATGCCGAGGCGCTGGAGGAACCGCTCGAAGAGGCGCCGGTCCTCGGCGGTGTCGATGGTCTCGGCGCTCGATCCGATGATGGGCAGCGATGCCCGCCGGAGCGGCTCGGCGAGGTTGATCGCGGTCTGGCCGCCGAACTGGACGATGCTTGGCGGGGGCTCGTCCTCGCCGCCCTGCTCGTTCTCGATGATGTCGCGCACGCCCTCTTCGTCGAGCGGCTCGAAGTAAAGTCGGTCACTTGTGTCGAAATCGGTCGAGACCGTTTCCGGGTTCGAGTTGGCCATCACGGCTCGCAGGCCGGCGCTCTGAAGCGCCCAGGCAGCGTGGACGCTGGCGTAGTCGAACTCGATCCCCTGGCCGATCCGAATCGGGCCGCTGCCGATGACGACCGCCGCGGCGCCAGGTTGTGGGGTGGCCTCGTTCTCAACTTCGTAGGTGCTGTAGAAGTAGGGCGTCGCGGCATCGAACTCGGCGGCGCAGGTGTCAACCATCTTGTAGACCGGCGTGATTCCCCAGTCATGGCGCTGCGTTCGAATCTGCTCGGGAAGGCGGTCGGCGAGCTGGCCGACCATCTCGTCGCTGAGCCCGAGCCGCTTCGCCTGGCGCAGCAGATCCGGGTGCAGCGGCTCGGTCAGCAGGCGCTTCTCCATTGCGACGATGTTCTGGAGCCGTTCCAGGAACCAGGGATCCACGCCGGTCTGGCGGGCGACGTCCATCGTCGCGGCGCCGCGACGCAGGCATGCCATGAGCGCCCAGAGCCGCTCGTCCGTCGCATGGAGGGGAAACTCGCCGCCGCTTCGCCACTCCGGCCGTTCCCACAGGAGGCTGCGCCCACCTACCTCGAGCGAACGCACGGCCTTGTTCAGCGCCGCCTCGAACGAGCGGTCGATGGCCATGACCTCGCCGGTGGCCTTCATCTGCGTGCCGAGCTGGCGGTCTCCGAGCGGAAATTTGTCGAACGGCCAGCGCGGGATCTTCACCACGCAGTAGTCGAGTGCCGGCTCGAACGCGGCCGTCGTCTTCTGCGTCACGGCGTTCGGGATCTGGTCGAGTGTCTTGCCACAGGCGATCTTCGCCGCGACGCGAGCGATCGGATAGCCGGTTGCCTTCGAGGCGAGCGCCGACGACCGCGAGACGCGTGGGTTCACCTCGATGACGTAGTAGGGGAGCGGGTCGTCGGCGCTGCCAGCCCAGTCCCGAACGTCCTTGCGCGGCGCCAGCGAGAACTGAACGTTGCAGCCGCCTTCGATCCCGAGCTCGTCGATGATCCGCAGGGATGCCGAACGGAGCATCTGGTAGTCCTTGTCGCTCAGCGTCTGCGACGGCGCCACAACGATGGAGTCGCCCGTGTGGACGCCCATCGGATCGAGGTTCTCCATGTTGCAGATGGTGATGCAGTTGCCGGCCGCGTCGCGCATTACCTCGTATTCGACCTCTTTCCAGCCGAGGAGGTTCTTTTCGACAAGCACCTGCGTGATGGGGCTGGCCGCCAGACCGCCCGCGGCGACGGTGCGCAACTGCTCCATCGTGAAGGCCATCCCGCCGCCCGTGCCGCCAAGCGTGTAGGCGGGCCGGATGACCACCGGGAGGCCGATCTTCTCGGCCGCGGCGACGCATTCGTCGAGGGTGTGGCAGATGTCGCTTTCGAGGACGGGCTCGCCAAGCTTCGCGAGCATGTCGCGGAAAAGCTCGCGGTCCTCCGCGCGGCGGATGGTCTCGAGCGGCGTCCCCAACAGCCGGACGTTGTACTTCTCCAGGATGCCAGCGCGGGCGAGATCGACGGCGAGGTTGAGCCCGGTCTGGCCGCCGAGCGTCGGGAGGAGCCCCTCGGGCCGTTCGCGGGCGATGATCCGCTCGAGCACGGGCACCGTCAGTGGCTCGACATAAACGGCGTCCGCGACGTCCAGGTCGGTCATGATCGTGGCCGGGTTGGAATTGACGAGAATCGAGCGGACGCCCTCTTCGCGCATCGCCTTGCAGGCCTGCGTGCCGGCGTAGTCGAATTCCGCCGCCTGGCCGATGACGATCGGGCCCGAGCCGATGATGAGGACGCTGGCGGGTTTCATGCGGCGCCTCCCGTGCGCGCGGCTCGGAGGCGGGCGTTCGCGAGGATCCCGGCAGCCAGGCTGGCTGCCGTCTGTGATGCGTGCGTCATGGCGGCTACCTCTGATGCCCGCGCGCCGGGCGAAGCGTGCGCGCGACAATCCGCCGGACCGGGCGGAGGGCGAAGACGATCAGAATGAACGGAGCGAAGAGCAGCCGGTCGGCGGGCCAGAGGAAGAGGACGGCTTCGGCCATTCCCGTCAGCGCGCCGACCAGAATTGGCGTTACATAATGATCGATTTGCCCGCGATCGTCGCGAAGGAGCACAAGTCCGAGCAGGAACGCGAACAGCGAGCAGACCGCGAGCGACGCTGAGAACAGGCGGGCGAGCGTGACGCCGGCCGCGCCCGCGGTAATGTCGGAGTCGACGAACGACGCGACCGTGAAGGCGGCGCCCATCGCCCAGCCAGCCGCCGCCATCGCGAACAGGAGGTCGGGAACACCCGTCGCGGGCTTGCGTGGGCGAACAGGCGCGTTGTTCCGTCTCCGAGCGCCCATGGCGGCGCGAGTTCGCGGCATGGAAATCGCGGCCTCCACCTAGAGCGGCAGCTCGAACGACATGTTCGGATTGCGGAGCGGCACCATCGCCCCGATCGACGAGAGGAAGCTGAGCGCGGGCTCGTTGCCTTCGGGCAGACGCCCCCGGATGCGACGG
Source organism: Chloroflexota bacterium (assembly GCA_021823905.1). GTDB lineage: Bacteria > Chloroflexota > Dehalococcoidia > Tepidiformales > Tepidiformaceae > JAKALX01. The sequence goes on from JAKALX010000344.1 coordinate 4,194, forward strand.
TAACCGCGATCACGGGCGAAGGCGATGAGCTGCTCGGCGAGCTCGGTCGCCAGGCCCTGCCGCCGGTAGTCCGGGAGCACCCAGACGCCGAGCAGCCCAATGTCGGGCTCCGTCGTGTTGAAATCGATGGCGCCGAAGGCCACGGCAATGCTGCCGTCGCGCGCGACAATGAGGGTCCCGTCCTCGCCCAGGCGCGCGATCCACTCGCGCACCCGGTCCGCGTTGAACTCGTTGCGGAGGCCAATGTTCTCCGAGCCCAGGGCTCGGACGATGCTCGCGATGCTCTCCGCGTCGTCTCTGGTGGCTCGCCGAAACTCCGTGGCTCTCATCGTGTTCCTC
>JAKALX010000345.1 GCA_021823905.1 Chloroflexota bacterium
CTCGTTCATCACGCCACCGGCGCTCAGTTCCGGGTCGTCGCTGTGCTCGGAGAGCGGGAGGCCGAGTGCGCCCGCAAGCTCGAGGGCGTGGCGCATGATCCGCGCGTTCGCCACCGGACTGCCGTCGTCGCTCAGGGCCACGCAGCCCGTCGCGGCGAGCTCCGCGAGCTCGGCCAGTTGCTTGCCCGCACGGCCCCGCGTGACGCAACCGATTGGAAAGACACGGACCTTCGCGTCGCGCCGGATGCGGTCGGTGAGCGCTTCGATGATCGAGGCGGAATCCGGCGCCGGGATTGTGTTCGGCATCGCGCAAACGGTGGTGAATCCGCCCCTCAGCGCCGCCAGCGTCTCCGAGGCGATCGTGCCTTTTTGCTCGAAGCCCGGCTCGCGGAGGTGCGTGTGCAGATCGACGAGCCCGGGCGCCACGATGCAGCCCCGGGCGTCGATCGAGCGCGCGCCTTCGGCGGACAGCCCCGCGCCGATTGCCGCCACGACGCCGCCGCGCACCAGCATGTCGGCCTGGAGGTCGCGGTCGGACCCCGGATCGATGACGCGCCCGCCGCGAATAATGATGTCCATCAGGAGCGCCTCGCAGTCGCCAGGAGGTAGAGAACCGCCATCCGCACGGCGACGCCGTTTGCGACCTGCTCTTCGATGACGGAAGCGACGCCGTGTGCGATCTCGGGCGAGATCTCGATCCCTTCATTCATCGGGCCCGGGTGCATGACAAGCGCTCCTGGCGCGGCTTTCGCGAGGCGGCGGGCGTTGAGCTGATACCCCGAGATGTACTCACGCAGCGAGGGAATCAGACCGCTCTCCTGCCGCTCTTTCTGGATGCGCAGGGCCATCACCACGTCGGCGCCTTCGATCGCCTTGTCGAAATCGGTCGTGACGGTCACCCGTCCGCGTTCGCTGGCGCTGGCCAGAGTGCGCGGGAGGAGCGTGGCCGGGCCGCATAGCGTCAGGTCGGCGCCGGCGGCGAGCAGCGTCCAGATGTTGGAGCGCGCGACACGGCTGTGGACGACGTCGCCGACGATGACGACGCGCCGTCCTTCGAGCGAGCCGAGCCGGCGCCGCATCGTGAAGAGGTCGAGGAGCGCCTGCGTGGGGTGGGCGTGGGTGCCGTCGCCGCCGTTGACGACGCTTGCGCGCGTATGCCGCGCGGCGAGATATGGTGCGCCGGACCTGGCGTGGCGCATGACGAGCACGTCGGCGCCGATCGCCTCCAGCGTCCTGACCGTGTCGACAACGGACTCGCCCTTCTCGATCGAGCTCCCCGAGGCCGTGAGGTTCACCACGTCGGCGCCGAGCGCCTTCGCGGCAACCTCGAAGCTGGCGCGGGTTCGCGTGCTCTGCTCATAGAAGAGCGTGACCACCGTGGCGCCGCGGAGCGTGGCGACCTTGCCGACTGGCCGGCTCCGAATCTCGGCCATCGCCTCCGCCGTCTCCATGATGAGCGCTATCTCGTCGGCGCAGAGGACGTCGGTGTCGAGAAGATCTTTGCTCCGCCAGACGGGCGTCACGCCCGCCTCGGCAACGGGCGCCAAGCTGAGTTCAAGCATCAGGGGCCTCCTCGCCGGAGACATAGACCGCGTCGTCGCCGTCGACCTCCGCGAGCCGGACACGGACGCGTTGGACGAACGCGGTCGGGAGGTTCTTGCCGACGAAATCGGGCCGGATGGGCAGCTCCCGGTGGCCCCGGTCGATGAGCACTGCCAACCGGACGCGCGCCGGCCGCCCGAAGTCGATGAGTGCGTCTAAGGCGGCGCGAATGCTTCGACCCGTGAAAAGGACGTCGTCAACGAGCACAACCGTCGCGCCGTCGACGTTTGGAATCGAGCTCGGGCGAAGGCTTGGCGGAGCCACCCGGTGCGAAAGGTCGTCGCGGTAGAGGCCGATGTCGAGCGAGCCGACCGGGACTTCGACGCCTTCAAATTCGCTGATTTCCCTGGCGAGGCGCTGCGCGAGGGTGTACCCGCGCGAGAGCAGGCCAACGAGGATGAGGCCGGTCGCCCCGTGGTTGTTCTCAATGATTTCGTGGGCGAGACGGCGAACCGTCCGGGCGATTTCCTCGGGCCCGAGGTAGGGGGCTTCGGTCATGAAAAACGCCTCCCCCGGAACTCAGGGCAGGCGCAACGCAGCGTGCGGTGATAGCCGGCCATCCGGCGCCTCCTCCCTTTCCGGCCTCACGGGACCGTCCTTAAAGGGCCGCCGTTAGGGTACCGCACGTGCCGCTCCGAGGCAACGCGAATTAACGCCTGGAAACAGCGGCTCTATACTCCGGACACGGCTGTTGGCAACCCTTTGCTGAGCGGATGGCCAGCCGCAAATGGAGTTCCCGTGGGTTTGACTGCGAGCAGTGAAGACGGCCGTGAGGCCGAAGTCCGCGACCGTATCTTTTCCAGCGCCCTTCGTTGCTTTTCACAGAAGGGGTTCGCGGCGACGTCGCTGCGGGAGATTTCCGAAGACGCCCAGACGACCAAGCCGATGGTCTACTACTACTTCCGCTCGAAAGAGGGGCTCTACGGCAGCATCGTCCGCCAGATCCTCGAAGAGATGGCCGGGGCTATCCGTCAGGGCTTCCCCGGCGGCCTGGCGCCCGACGAGCAGGCGATCGTCTACAGCGAGCGCTATCTCGGCTATTTCATTGCCCACGAAGAGATCATCGCGCTCGTCCTGCGGGAGGTGTTCGGCCTCGGCGGCGCCTCGATGGCGACGTTCAGCCACACGCTGGCGCAAGACGTGCGCCGGCCGCTCGACGAGGTTATAGAGCGCGGGATGGCCAGCGGGTACTTCCACCACGACGACATCCAGGTGTGCGCGACGGCGATCACGGGCATCCTGAACATGTTCATCCTCGCGCACGTCTTTGGCGGGGCGAAGATCGACGGTGCTCAGGCGATCAACCAGGTCCGCTACTACATTGCCGGACTTCGCGCGCTGGATTGATTGTCGTGATCCCTGTTCCGCGGAGGATGCGCGTCCGTCTCTTAAGGAGAGGGAGACCACCATGGCCGACGGACCGCCGCTCATCGACTACTACGCCGTCCTCAACCTCCCACACCGGGCCGACCTTGCCGGCGTTGAGAACGCCTACGCGCGTGTCTCCCACGAGCTGGTCAAGCGGAGCGAGATCGACGACACCTGCCACGAGGCGCTGCTGAAGGTCAACGAAGCCTATTCCGTGCTGTCGAAGCCCGAACTGCGCCGCGCGTACGACCAGGAGTTCTTCCACGACGAGATTGAAGAAGCGGAACGGCGGGCACGGGCCGACGCCCGGCGGCGCGATCTGGCGAGCCGCGTGCTCGTCGGCGTGCTCGGCGTCGTCGTGGTCATCCAGGCGGCAGTCCTCGTGTACCTGGGGCGCGAGGAGGCGCTCTCCTTCTTCCGCGCGGTCGCTGGTGTGGTCTCCTGACGGGTTGCGTGTTCCAGCCACCGGGGGCGGCGAACGTCATGGCCGTCGCGCCGAGACAAACGGCTGACGCGTGTTGCGCTTCGGGGCGGCGCGCCCGAAACTGAATCTAGCTTCCCCGATAGCTCAATGGTAGAGCACGCGGCTGTTAACCGCGGTGTTCGAGGTTCGAGTCCTCGTCGGGGAGCCAACTCTTTCTCCTTTCAAACCGACCTGCTGGAGTTGCCATAACTCCGACTGGGGCGGCCATAAGCCCGCCGAGCGTATCAGTTATCGTCAACTGGTTGTCTGGATGCCGTCGGCGGAGCTTGCCGAGCTCGAAGCGCTGGAGGGTCGGCTGGCCGCGCAACTCCGCGGGAAGAAGAACTGAGCCGGCTGGGCCCGCGCATCGTGGTAGGATTCCGCAATGACAAGCGGGCCTACCCGTCATTCTGGTGGCGGCAACGGTCGCGAGCGCCGGGGACGAGCATCGGGCACCTCGACCGTTGGGCCCACCCCATTCGTTGGCCGGGACCAAGAGCTCGCGAAGTTGCGGGCCGCGTTCGAACACGCCACCTCTGGTTCCGGCTCGCTCATCTTCATTGCTGGCGAGCCCGGCATTGGCAAGACCCGGCTCTGTCACGAGCTCGAGGTGTACGCACAGGCACGTGGCGCTCAGGTTCTTTGGGGCGGCAGCCACGAGGCGTCAGGGGCTCTCCGCCGTATTGGCCCTGGCTCGAGGCCATCCGTCAGTGGGGCCGCACCAACAAGTTCGCAGTCGTCGGCGCGCTGAGCGACACCCATGCGGGCCAGCTTGCCTGCCTCTTCCCGGAACTGGCCGAGGCCGCTGGAGGGCACGCTCCCCCGCCAATCATCAGCGAAAGATGTTCTTCGTCGATCTTCGCTGAATTGGCCACCACGATGACAGAATCGTGGTCATTCCTCGCGACCGGGCCGCTTGGATAGGAAAGAGCTCGGGTTGGAAGCGTGGTAGCGTTCCCCGCCGGGAGCTGCCGCTATCACCATGAGTCATCGTCTTGCACTTGGTGTCCCCAGCCGATATCCGGTTCTTGGGGATAAACGCTAAACCCTTGCCGCGCGGGGTCGCCCGCCGTCCTCGTCGCTCCTCCCGTTTTCG
>JAKALX010000346.1 GCA_021823905.1 Chloroflexota bacterium
ACCCGGATCTCGACCCACGCCATCCGGCTCTCGCCGGTTGACGTCGCTGAGTTCGTCGGAAGGCGTGGGCTCACCGTCAGTCCACACCGGTAGGTTGTGGCGACCTGGAGGGTGCGCATGGACGCCAAGGACATCATCACCACGGCGGGGCCGTTCCAGCCGGAGGCTTCCGTCAAGGGCGGGCAAGGTACGTTGGGTGCGCCATGACCCGACCAACCAAGTCTGAGCGCCTCAAGTCGATTCTTGAAGCCACAAGGGGCTTCCACGCCGAACTGGACCACAGCACCCACAGTGACCGTGCGCAAGTCATCACGGTTGGTGCGTTCTTGGATTCGATGCTGGAGCAGTTGCTCTTCTTCGGTCTAGCGGAGGGCGGCTGGAAGCGAGATTTGTTCGAAGGCCAAGGGCCGCTCGCCACGTTTTCAGCGAGAATCGATATGGCCTGCGCGATGGGACTTCTCCCTGAGTCCCTTCGGCGCGACCTCCATCTCATCAGGAAGCTGCGCAACCACTTCGCACACAGGGTCGTTGGTGGAAGCCTGCTGGAGAACCCCGCCAAGCAGTACATAGAAGCTACATCGGTCCATGGCTTCGTCGTGGGCACAGCAGTGAGTCAGGGTCGGCGGCCTGATATACGGAAGGACTTCCGGGACTCGGTCCACGTACTTGTCGGCTTCCTCCAGGGATGCGTCGAGCGCGCCAGGACTCCCGAGAAGATGCCTAACATTCCGCTTCCAGTAACGCCGCCTCCGCTAGCGCGGACTCGAACACGCCACTGAACCAAGCATCGGCCCTCAGCCAACCAACCATCGATGACTACAGAACCCTGGCAGCTCCAGCAGCTCGCCGGCGGCGGGCGTGCCGCCGCGACCTGCGCGTTGACCGGCCGCTTGGGAATGGAAGTGGAGGCCCAGGCCGGAGGGTGCCCAGCTGAGCCGCCGCGCGCCTAGAAGCGCCAGCCCTCGGTGCGGATGAGCTCCAGGAGCTTCATGTGCGGCACCCCGAGGGCGTCGCACACGTCCGGGATCTTCGGCTTGTCCAGGCGGTTGGAGTAGCCCTCCTGCGTCAGGACGGTGGCCTGGCGGACCTTGGCCAGCGCGATGACGAACGGGTCGGCGGTCGACCGCTGCCGCTGGATGTCCACCAGCCCAGGGAACTGGCCCATGACCTCCTGGACGGCGAGCTGGACCTCCTCGTCGAGCGGCTGGAAGAGCCCCTCCTGCTGGCGTGCCCACGCCAGGAGTTCGTCCTCGCGGCGCTCGAGCTCCTGCCGAACCTGGGCCGACGCGATGAGCCGGCCCGTCGAGATGAGCTGCTCCACGCCGCTCCACAGCTTTGGGAAGACCTCGATGGGATACGCCCTCACCCAACCCTCGATGAGGGCGCTCGTGTCCACCGAGTAGACCTTCACCCGGCGGCCTCCTCGGAGTACGGCACACGGACCGCGGCCTCGACGCGGGAGAGCTGGTCGAGCTTCACGCCGAGGTAGTCCGACACGTCGTTGAGCGTGATACGGTCCCGCGAGAAGGCGTCGAGCACCGTGCGCACGTAGGGCCTGCCCAGCATCGCCACGACGCGCCTGTAGTAGGGCGGCCCGCCCTCGGCCTTCTTCGGGCGCAGGTGGACCAGCACCCGCCGCCGCTGCTCGTAGAAGCTGTCGGCGATGCGGCCCGTCCTGAGCAGCCGCAGGAGGATCACTTCCTCGCTCACCCGGAAGCGCGCCATGAGAAACGCCACATCCGATGGCGAAACGGCCTTGCCTCGGTCACCGCGCTGGAGCGTGGTGAGGGGCGCGAGCGCGTTCTCCGGCACCAGGACGTTGCCGGCGACCTCGTTGCAGAAGGTCTCCTCCTGGTCGTTGGAGAGCCAGAAGCGAGCGCTCCTGTCGACATCGCCGTGCCCGAGCACCAAGTGGGCGACTTCGTGGAGAAGGCTGAAGGACCTTGCGCGCGGCGAGTCCTTCGCGTTTACGCCGACGATCGGCAGCTCCTCCTGGAAGATGGAGTACCCCCGCATCTCGGCGGGCTCGACGCCGCTCACCTGGAAGACCAGGACGCCCAGCCGCTCCACCGAGGCTCGCCACGCGTTCAAGGCGTCGTAGTCGTCCCTCCACCGGAGCTGTTCCTCGACGGTCACGCCGAGCACGCTCCGGAGGGACGCGGCCACCGCTGCGGGCGCCTCCCCGAGGTCGGCTCGCGGAACCATCGACTGCCGCTCAGCGTCCGGGTCGGCCAGGTCGAGAGCGATCCTACGACGGCTCTCGGCCTCACGGATCTCGAAGGCCAGGTCCGGCGACGGGGGGCGCTCCGCGGCGCCGGCGACGCGCCGCAGGTACTTGCGGGCGTCGAACACGGGCGGCGGAGCCGGCAGGTAGAAGGCCGCAAGCGGGCGCCGGTAGGTGGTGGCGAGCTTCTGGAGCTGCGCCACGGACAGTCGGGCCCGCGCCGACTCCCACGCCGCCACGGTCTCGGGCTTCATGCCCAAGCGCTCCGCAGCCTCCTCGAGGTCGAGGCCCGCGCTGTCGCGGGCCCACCTGAGGAGCTCTGGCTTCACGATGGCGTCTATGCGGCGGGCCACGATCTGGATCCTATCGGCTGAACGGCGAGTGCGCGACTTCTACCACGGTGGTCGGACCCCGCGCGTTTCCGGCCAGGCTACCGCGCCACGGCCTCGAGCACCTGGTGGTGGAGCTGATCGACGAGCGCCGTCAGGGCGCGCACGTCGGGACGGAAGGGACACCGGACGTGGCCGGCGTGTACCAGGAGGCGCCGCACGTCGGCGAGCCTCTCCTCGAGGGCGTGGAGCTGGACCTCCTCTGGGGTGAGCTCCACCTCGTCGCCGGGCTTCCAGGGGTGCGGCCTGGGGAAGCGCCAGCGTTCGGTTCCGTCCAGAGGGCTCGCAGGGCCAAGGCCGGGGTCGCGCGGCACGGCCCGATGGTAGCCGAGCAGGCCGACTCCGGGCCAGCCCGTTGCCTGCCGGTGGGGTCGCGCCCCTCCTCCTCGAGCGGCTCAGGGCGCGCGGCTACGACGTGCCCGGCGCCTGAGGTGGCGGGGCGGTCGGGGCAGGCCCGGCCTCCTGCCCATGCTTCCGCAGGAACTCCCGCACAACCCGCAGCGCCTCGACGACGCTGGCTACGAGGCGGTCCCACTCCTCACGGTACGACCCGGCGGGGAGGCGGATGCCGAGCGCGCGCTTCGCCTCCTCGAAGGCGCCGCGCGAGTGCGGGTCGCTGTGCTCGAGGTTCGAGCGGATGGTGTTGACCTTCTCGAGGACTGAGATCGCGTCCTTCACCGACCGGAGGTCGTCGCTCGCCCCCTCGCGGGAGCTCGCCCACCGCTCCAGGAATTCCCGCAGTTCCGCCAGCCTCGCGGCCGCCGGCGCGCGCGGCCTTCCGCCCGGCACCCGGAGGGCGTCGAAGGCGCCGTCCACGAGCCCCTTCACCTTCTCCCGGAAGTCAGCGGCGTCTCGGCAGGGCATCGCGAGCAGGCTGCCGGCGAGCGTGTTGCCGGCGAGGAGCGGCCCCTCCCTGACGGCATCCCGCCACACCGCGTCCAGATAGCCCAGCGCCTCGGGGAGCGTCAGCGGCGAGAGGTGGACCACCTCCTCCCTGGCCTGCGGCTCGACAAGGCGGTGCCAGCATTCGTGCCGGCCCGGGCGGCACATGGCCGCGTTCGGGCTCTCCTTCTTGTTCGCCCCGCACATGGTGCCGGTCACGTCGATCCGACCTGGGGTGATCACCCAAGTCCTGACGTGGTGCAGCATCGAGCAGACGACGCGGTCGTCCGGCCGGGCGCACGCTCCGCAGAGGTGGGGCGTGGCAGGGAGGGCGACCGTCTGGCCGTTCGCTGGATTTCGCCCCGTGCCGCACTGGTCGTCAGGGCCGGGCAGGAGGTACCGGCACTCCTTCCTGCGAAGGAGCGTCGCGAGACCCTCCGCCTCCTCGGGCGAGAGGATCTCGACCACCTCCTCGCCCCTCTCCATCTGCGCCGCGAAGGAGCCGTCCCGAAGACCCGCCTCGACCCGCGGCAGCGCGTACAGCTCGAGCGCAGCGCCCAGGCGCCCCTCGTCGACCGTCCGAGCTCCTGCCTCTCCTAGCTTCGCGGGGAACAGGCGGAACGCGACCATGGCGTTCACGCCGAAGCTCACCAGCAGGCACCGCGTCTCCTCGTCTTCCAGGTACACGGAAAACGTCACCCCGACCGCCTGCGCCTCTCTCGGACGAGGTGCAGGGGACGTCAGCCAGCCGAACCCGCCGAACCTCACCCGGTAGCTCATGGTCCACTCGCCTCACTCTTCGGTGAAGCCGGAAGGCAGGGGGCGCTGCGCTCCCTGCCACTCCCACCACAGCGCGCTCCCATCCCGCTCGCGGGTGGCGAAGGCTGGCTGATCCGCCTCCACGTCGACGTGGGTCGGGTACTGCTCGCCGGCGAGCTGGATGACGAGGCGGCCTTCTTGCACTCCGACGAGCAGCCCGCTCCGCACCACTGCCTTGGTGCGGCGCCCGCTTGGCGCCGGCTCGAAG
>JAKALX010000347.1 GCA_021823905.1 Chloroflexota bacterium
CGATCTCGGGGGGCCGGGGCGCTGGCTCGACCCCGGGCCGCTCGGCTGCCTCGGCGTCGGCGCCCCCTTCGCCATCGCGGCGCGGCTCGTCCACCCGGAGCGGCCGGTCTGCGTGGTGCAGGGCGACGGCGCCTTCGGGCTGAACGGGATGGACTTCGAGACGGCCATCCGCTTCCGGCTCCCGATGGTGGTGGTGGTGGGCAACGACGCGGCGTGGGGGCAGATCCGGGTGCCGCAGCGGGCGCTCTACGGCGACGCCCTGTCGCCCGCGACCCTCCTCGCGCCGGTCCGCTACGACCGGATCGTCGAGGCGATGGGGGGGCGCGGGGAGCACGTCGAGGATCCGGCCGACCTGGTGCCGGCGCTGGAGCGGGCCTTCGCCAGCGGGACCGTGGCCTGCGTCGACGTGGCGCTCGACCCCGACGCGGCGGCCGCGAGCGGGGCGGCGGGGTACGCGGTGTAGGGGGGCGGGGCGGGACGGGAACGGCGATCGGTGGTCGGGGCCGGTGGTGGTCGGGGCCGGTGGGGGCCGGTGCCGGTGGGGGCCGGTGGGGGCCGGGGCTGGTGGGGGCCGGGGCTGGTGGGGGCCGGGGCCGGTGGACGTTCGGGGCGGTGGCCGTGCGCGCGCCGGTGCGCGGTCAGGATCGGCCGGGACGCGGTTGACCCCGGGATTCCGCGGTGCTACCTACTCGCTTCCCTGCAGCATCCGGGGCGTAGCGCAGCCTGGTAGCGCACTTGCTTGGGGTGCAAGTGGTCGCTGGTTCAAATCCAGTCGCCCCGACAGTTCGAAGGCCGCGGCATCGCACGGGAAACCGTCGGAGCCGCGGCCTTCGTCTTTGCGGGACCCCGGCGGTCAACCCACCGGCTAACTGAGCCCGGCCACGGAAGCGCTTGCGCGACGCGGCTCGACTCGAGGCGGACCTCGCCGCAGGTCGCCGTCTGGGGCCCGCTTCGGACGGCGATTCAGTCGGGCGTATTCGAGAGCGCAGCGCCCACGAGGTCCATCGCCAGCGGCATGATCGGTCGCTCCCTCATTGCAGCGCGGCGGCGACGAGCTCGCCGGTGTCGAACGAGGTCTCGTTCGCGCAGACCACGGATGCGCGATCCGTGCCGAGAAGCACCCGCACCTCGGCCTTGAACCCGCCTCCGCCACCCACCGACCGGACGTCAGTCTTGCCACCCGTCGATCCGAAGTGCCAACCCAGCCCGACCGGGTGGCGGCCGCCATCCGCCGCGAGCTGCGGCGTGAGCATCTGCGCGGTGGACGCGGGCGAGAGGATGCGCCCGGAAACTGGACGGATCTGAGTGCCACTCGCCTCGTACGGGTAGGCTTGGCCCAGTGCGCTGGATCGAAGAGGTGCTCAAGCGCTCTGACGACCTTCCGCCCGATGAGGACCCGCCTCAACAGCCCAAGACGAGAGTACGCTCGATCAAGAAGAAGAAGCGCAGAACACGAAACGAGCGGTGAGTTGGCTTCTCGGTGCGCCTCCGATGAAGTTCGTGGGGAACGAGAGTATTGAATGGCAAGCGACCTAGCGGCACTTGCATTTCTGAAGGAGCACGAGAAGGACTTCGATCGGGGGATTCGGTCGCTTTCGATCTGGAAGCTCCCGCTCCGTTCCGTGCTAAGCGGCCTGTTTCTCGTGATCGACAATCGGTTTCACGGAGATCGGTCTGGTCGGGTTCCGACCCGCCACGAAGAAGCGGGCTACGCAGCTGTCTGCCGGCTGTCCTACCTCCTCGACCTGCTGGCGCTCTGCCCCGTCGAGCCAGAGGGAGAGAGTGCTGCGGACGCGCTATCCGTCCTCGGTGCGAACGAACTCCGGGAGCTAGCAACCGCCCTCCTCTATGCCCACTTCTCGGAGGTAATGCCCGAGGTACACCGAGGCTACTACGATGTAGCGCTCGGCGCTGATGGCGTTCTCTTGCTTCGCCACCCGACGAAGGAGTTCGCCGAGGCTGAAGTTCGAGACACGGTCATGACGGAAGTCGCGACGGGCTTCTTCGGAGGGCCGGTGACTCTGCCCCCGGAGTTCTTCGATGGGCTCGCCGCCGACGTCGGGAAGCCAAATCTGAGTGCGATGGCATTCGCACTTAAGCAGATATGCGAGCACTACCGTAGGTACGCCTTCGAGGTGCCGATTCTCACTGAGGCCGGCTTCCGGGCTGCGGTGGGGTGCAGTCCAGATGAGTTCGGGCGGTTCAGAGCGGCATGGATGGCGTTAACGGAGTTCTGCCTCGGTATGGCCGACGCAGAGGCTCGGCGAATGCGAAAGAACCCAGCCGGCGCGGAGGAGATCGCGAGGGAGTTCTTCGAGTGGGTGTGCCCGTACCTCGGTCGCGACTTCGTGGACGAGACATTGATAGCCGTCTCAGGGTTGGCGCCAGCGGCGTATGACAACCTTCTCGCGGTGTTCGGTTCCGTCCCCCCGGCCAAGCCTCCACACGCAGGAGACGGCTTCTTTCCTCCTATTCTCCGCTTTCCGACGGCCCATCTGTTCAACCCCGATGCGGTACGAGCCATGCTGGCGGGTCGAAACGTCGCTTACGCCATCAATCGATCGAACCCGGAGACATTCTCGAACATTGTCGCCGGCGAGTTGGAACCGTCGCTGATACAATCGGCGGTCGAAACCTTGAAGAAGATTCCCGACGTTGAAGTCGTGACGAATTACGAATGGGGGCGCAGCGAGATCGACATCCTTGTGTACCGATCCACCGAAAACGCGGGCGTTCACATCCAGGCCAAAGGTGCGCTTCCAGCTCAGGGCGCCCGAATGGTCCAGGCGGTGGAGACCCGCGTGAAGGAAGGGTTAGAGCAGTTGATGCGTTTGCGTGAACTTCCCGCGCACGAGCGAGATGAGGTGTTGTCAGGAGCGCTCAAGCGGGAAGTGCGGGGAGTAGCTCTCGCCGAAGCCGTGCTCTGTCGCGCAGGGGTCGGTACCTCGAAGTCCTGGCAACGGATGACCGGAGTCGCAGCGATCAACCCGCCTCTCCTAAATGGCATCGCGAAGCGGTACGAGGAACAACCGTCCCTTCGGTTGGCGGAATTCACGAATGTAGCGACATCAGTACTGAACGCGCTCGTGGCCATTAGCTTCGAGAAGTGGGATTATGAAACGCTTGCGTTCGGGCAACTACGCGTCTCGATACCGTTGATGAGAATCGACCTCGACCGGCTTCACCGCGAACGACTTAAGTTGTTCATCACGTAACCGGCGACGGGTGCTGTACCAGCCCTCGGTTTACTGGAAGAGGTTCATGCGAGCCTCGGTGTGGGTGCGGCAGCCTCGCCGGGCGGGTCATTGTCACGTCTGTTCAGTGGATCAACTCGGCCGGGCCGGCCGCGATCACTTTGGCCGAGCCAGCCTCGCCACCGCAGCGCGCCCAGCGATCACCTTGGCCGAGCCAGGGACGATCACTTTGGCCGAACCAGCCGCGATCAGCTTGGCCGAACCACGGGCGATCACTTAGCCCGGTCCGTCACAGCGAGTCGTACCGCGGCAGGCTCAAGCCCGGGCAGAAGGCTGGACAGAAGCCGGAGAAGTAGGGCAAATAGAAGACGTCACGCCGATGCGGACCCGTGGGGGTATGCTTCTGCAACGGCGGGGTCCCATCCCTCAGCAAACCAACAGCGGTCGATGCCTTTCGTGACGCGGTCCGGGTGTTCGCCACAAGGAGGAGGGGGACAATGAAGCGCGTCGTGCTGCTCGCGGTACTTACCATCCTTGCCGGCCGACCTGTGTCGGCTGGGGAGAAGCCCACGGCCAAGGGGCTCCGGCTGGTGTTCGTCGCGGTGACATGCGCCCAGTTCATCGGAGGCTGGGACGAGGCTGACCAGCAGGGCGACTGGATGGACGGCGAGGGGATGACCGTCACCTGCAGGCTGACGGATGGCGCCAACGCGCGATGCACGGAGACATGGCCGCAGCCAGGCAGAGTGTCGACGGAGTACCAGGGCATGTACCTCGTCAAGGCGAACGGGACCATCCTGGTGATACTCCCGCAGCCGAAGCACCCCACGTCCAGTGCCTCCCTAGAATACCTCCCCGCGCAGAATGCTGGCCGGTTCCGGCTCATGAACATCAACACCGGGGGCGGAATCTCCTGTTTCGGCGGAGTAAAAGCAGCGGGGGCTCTTGTTGCCCTGTAACCGCCCGGGGAAGGACGTCTGGCGAGGTTGAACGGGCGGCGTGATCCTCCGCGCTTCGCAGCTGCGGAGGAAGACATGGAAGATCAGAATCAGGCCCGTTGGAAGAAGCTGGTCGCCGACTACGAGGCAAGCGAGCTGACGCAGCGCGAGTTCGCCTCCGAGCGAGGCGTCTCGTTCAGCAACCTGCGCAACTGGATCTACAAGCTGCGCAAGGAGACCCGACCGCTCGTCACGGAGGTGGCCAAGGTGTCTGGTCAAGCGCCCGTGCGGGCGCCGGTGACGGAGGCCTTGCGCCTCATGCCGGTCCGCGCGGTAGCCTCCGTGCCGAAGGCACGGAGGGCGGCGGCAGCCG
>JAKALX010000348.1 GCA_021823905.1 Chloroflexota bacterium
GCAACTGGAACAGTCGATTCGCAGGGCGAGGCCTACCTGCAATTCACCGTGCCAACAGCTCCCGACGGAACGTACTGGATCCTTGTCGCGCAGGAGAACAGGACTTGTGTGCACGCGGCAGTGCATTTCACCATCGGCGCGAACCCGCCGACTCCAACGCCCGTTCCGCCAACGGCAACGCCGACCACTCCACCAACGACGACTACGCCGACCACGCCCATTGTGAGCCCGACGGCTCCGCCGCAGCCGCCGGTAGCCGGCTCGGGCACGCTCGGGAACGCCTGGGTGTTGAACTCCGGTTTCGCGGCGCTGGGGCTGTTCGTGATGGCCGCGGGCTTCTCGTTCCTGAGTCTCACGCGGCGCAAGCCGGATCGCTGACATCTGATTCACGGGTGGCCGGCACAGAACGAGAGTCTTGCGCCGGCCAACTCCTTCTCAGCGCGGGCGCTCGCCATAGTCCTGGAACGGGGCGTCGCGGCGGCGGATGGTTTCGCGGAAACCGATCTCGCCGAAGCTCTCCTGCCAGCGCAGGGCCTCTTCGGTGTGGCGCGTGATGCCGTCGAAGAGGGTGCCGAGCAGTTGCGTGGTGCGCAGGCCCATATTCTCGTAGGCCTGGTTGATCAGCATCTTATTGAGGGCGAGCTGGTTCGCCGGGATGTGCTGAAACCGCCTCGCGTAGCGCTCCGTCTCCTCGGCCAGGGTTTCGAGCGGGAAGACCTTCGAAACCAGCCCGATGCGCAGCGCCGTCGAAGCGTCTATCTGGTCGCCCGAAAGCAGGAACTGCTTGGCGTGCTCGAGGCCGAGGCGGTAGACCCACATCATCGTTGTCGGCGTGCCGTACACGCGTGAGGGCGGATAGCCGATGATCGCGTCCTCGGCCATGAAGATGAGATCCGCGCACAGGATCAAGTCGGTGCCGCCGCCGAGAACGTAGCCGTGAAGTTGGGCGATCACCGGCTTCGGGCACTCCCAGAGCTTCATGAAGCGGCGCATGTTGGCGCCCATGAACGCGTGGTCGCGCACGGGATCCCAGGCGCCGGGGCGGTGGTCGATCTCCTTCGCGCCATACGTTTGCTTCCAGGGCTGGCGCGAGTCGCCGGGGTTCAGGTCGTAGCCAGCCGTGAAGGTGCGACCCGCGCCGCGAAGGATCACGGCCGAGACATCCGGGGAAGCAGAAGCCGCGTCGATCGCGTCGGCGATGCCCTGGATGACTGCATCGTTGAGCGTGTTCATCTTCTCGGGCCGGTTGAGCGTGATGATCGCAAGCGAGTCACGCTCCTCGTAGAGGACGACGTCTTCAGGCATGGCAAACTCCTTCCCGGGCGGCTAGCGGCCCGCCATTCGCGCGGCCGCTTCGAACGTCGAGCGAATCGAGCGGCGAAGGACGGCATCGGCGTCGGCGGCGGTGGCGCCGTGCGCGAGCAGCCACGGAACCTCAAATTCCGGGACGAGCGTCCAGCACTCGGGGTTTGGGTCGCGCCAGCGCCCCCAGAGACCGGCAGGCGAGGCGTCGTGGCCCAGGCAGACCTGCTCCGCAAACCCGGCCTGGATGAGCGCCAGGGCGATACCGCTCCGCTGGGCGACGTAGTCGTCCGCCTTCGAGAAGAAGCGGTCGAGGCCGACAACGGCGCCGCGGCGGGCGATGCCGGTGAGGTAGACGAGGTCCGTCGTGTCGTTGGAGTGGCCGATTGTGACAGCACGGAGATCCAGCCCCTCGTCCGCGAAGATGTCGAGCAAGGGCGTACCAAGCTCATCGACGGCGCGGGTGTGACAGGAGATCGGAACGCCGGTCGCCTTCGCCGCGCGCGCGGCGGCGCGGGCCGTCCGCTCGAGGAGGCCGCGCGGGGTGAAGCGCGGGACGCCTTCGTTGAGTCGGTATTCCAGGTCCCAGGCGAGCTTGATGATGCCCGCGTGAAGGCCGGTCCCCTCGATCCCGTCGGTGATCTCGCGGGCAAAGTGGCCGGCGATCTCGTCCTCGTCCCAGTCGAAGTAGATCGGCGGGACCCAGCGATAGACGCCCGTCGCGCAGACGACGTTGACCGAGGTGCGCTCGGCGACCTGCTCGAAGAGCCAGGCCTGGCGGCCGAGGTCGAACGGCGTGAGGTCGATGATGGACTCGATGCCCGAGGCTCGGACGCGCTCGAGCGCCTCGACGCAGCGAGCAACCATCTCGTCGCGGCGAAGGAGTCCCGGGACGCGCTCCATCCCGCTGACGCCGTTGGTGAGGTGCTCGTGGGAGAGCGTCCGGCCGAGGGCCGAGGAGTCGATGGGGCCGCGAATGGTCTGGACGATGGACATGCAGTGCTCCGGCAGTTCGTGTCGGGCTGCATCCTACAGGGAGTTGCGGGTTGTGAAAGTCTGCCGCCGAGTCAAACCTGGCCAGCGCCAACCCGGCCTTGCCGCCCGGTCGGCGCTCCCGCTAGAGTTCGGCCGGAAATGCGCAGACGAAGCAGGGCTCCGAGGCCGGCCGCCCTCCAGGTGGCGCTCGCGGTCGGGGGGCTCCTCGCGTTCACGGCCGCGTACCTGCTCGCGATGCGCCTGAGCCTCGACGTTTCCGTCATCAAGGAGAAGACCGACGCCGACCACCGCGACGCGGTCTACCTGGCGATTCACGGAGGGGTGCTCCTCGCCGCGATGGCCGGCGGCTTCGCCCTGGGCCGCTGGCTCAACGGGCTCGGCCTGGCCTATGCCGTCCTCTTCCTGGTCGTTCTCTCGCTGGTCATGGTGAGCGCCCAGCTCGGCTCCTACGAGGTCGCATGCGAGGCAGGACACAACGGCCTCATTCGTCATTGGACGTGCTGACACCCGCGAGCGGCGCCGGCTGGACTCGGCGAAGCCAAGGCCCCAAGATCGTCCCGCACACGATGAACACTCCGGTTACGCCCTACGTCCTCGCCGGCCGCATCTTCTCGATCATTGGCATGTCGTTCTGCGCGGCAGCCGCCATTCTGCTGTTCATCATCCCCGAGTGGCTCTGGGGATTCATCGCGGTACTTGCGTTCGTGCCCTTCTTTGGCCTCATCGTCCTCGTCGAGCGCTATTCAGCGAAACACGGGCTTATCGGCCCTCCCGAGGCTGGCGACAGCCAGGATGGCGACTAGCACCAGGCTGCTCGTGATCGCGGGCGCCGCCGCTCTGTTCCTGGCCTGCGGCAGCGGCAACCAGCGCAACGAGACGCGTCCCGCGAACGCCCTCGACGCCCGCGTGTGCACCCAGCAAGACCTGGGCGGGGGATTCAACGAAGAGACCGCGGGCAACTTCACCCCGGCCAATCTCGCCGATCTTGGACCCAACAGCGGGAAACGCTCGCGTGCGCTCACCGGGGCCGGCCTCATCCGCGGCCATTTCGCCTACTGGAAGGAAGTTCCGGCGGCGCCTCCATTCGAACCGCAGACCGACGTCGTCTGCCAGGCGATCGAGTTCGAGACGGCGGACGAGGCTGCCGCCTTCGTGCATGCGCTCAGACCTGCCGAAGACTCGCTCGTAACCGCCGGGATCGCCTGGCTCCACGATGGGCGTCGCGAAGTGACCGAAGCGCCGGCGCCCCTGGATCCCGCGGGGGCCCGCGCCTTCGTTATCCGAACCACCGGCGGCGACGAAAACGCGGCCGTTTATGCCGTCATCGTGGCGCGGGGCGCCTACGTTCGTAGCGTCTATCTCCAGACCCCCGGGGTTTCAGGTCAGCTCGAACGCGCCGCCGCCATCCTTGCCGCAACCATTCGCCGCATCCCTTGAGCCACCGCGGCGCGGACGCAAAACGAGGGCCGCAAGGGCCCTCGTCGCGTGGCTCGCAAGCCGCCGTTTTACTTCGGCGTCACGGTGATCGTCACGGAGATGATCTTGACCGGCTGCAGCGGGTGCTCCGACTGGTCGGTCGGGACGGCGCCGATTGCGTCGACCACGTCCATGCCGGAAGTCACTTCGCCAAACGGATAGAACTTGTCGCCCGGGCTGGTGTAGTCCAGCGACGGGTTGTCCTTCAGGTTGATAAAGAATTGGCTGCCAAACTCCTTGGCGCCGCCGACTTTTGCCATCGAGAGCGTCCCGCGTTTGTTCGAAAGCTGGTTCGGTTCGTCCTGGGTGGAGTAGCCGGGCCCGCCGGTTCCCTTGCCGGTCGGGTCGCCAGTCTGGATGACAAAGCCCTTCGCGACCCGGTGGAACGTAATTCCGTCGAAGTAGCCCTTCTGGGCGAGGAACACGAAGCTGTTCACCGTGTTCGGCGCCTTGTCGGCGAAGAGGCTGACGACGATGTCGCCCTTGTCCGTCTTGATCGTCGCGGAGTACGTGTTCTTCGCCGCGTCGATCACCTGGTCGGCCTTGGCGAACGTTTTGGCCGGCGTCGCGGAGGCCGTCGCGCTGCCGTCCGCCGTTGGGCTCGCGCTCGCCGTCGCCGTCACGGTCGGCGTGTCGACCGTGCGCGCGGCGTTGTTGCCGCGGAACCAGATCATGGTCACGACCATGATGCCCGC
>JAKALX010000010.1 GCA_021823905.1 Chloroflexota bacterium
AGTGTCAAGGTCTCCGGCGCACAACGGTGGCACTACAATTCTGCAGAAATCCGCCCGCTCGACACGTAAGTCCTTGCAGGTCAAGACCCGGTCTTCCAAGAAAGGCGCTCAACTGTCGAAAATCAGTTTGAAGAAGTCAGTAGATGATCGGACGGTGAGGCGTGCCATTTGGGGTTGATGATGATGGACAGCCGAATCGGCGCCAGGTGGCGATGATTGTCTCCGTGGACCGCGCCGGTTCCTGGGACCGCCGCGGGTGAACTGGCCTTTGGGGGGTCGGCGGGGCACGTGGTGGACTTCGTGATGGATTTGATGCGGGAGTTGGACCTGTCGGCGATCGAGCAGCGATACCACGAGCGGGGACGGGTGGGGCGAGCGGCCGTACCACCCGGTGATGGTGGCGCTGCTGTTGCGCGGGCAGGCGGCGGGGTGGCATCGTCACGGCGGTTGGGGCGGGCGACGTACGAGGACGTGGCGGTGCGGGTGCTGACGGGCAGGCAGCATCCGGATCACTCGCGGAGTTCGGAGTTTCGGAAGCAGTATGTGGAGGAGTTGGTGAAGCTATTTGTGCACGTGTTGCGGGTGTGGCAGAAGGTGGGGTTGGTGAAGCTCGGGGACGTGGCGTTGGACGGGACGAAGGTGAATGCGAATGCGTCGAAGCACAAGGCGATGAGCTACGGGTTGATGGTCCGGAGTGAGGCGGAGCTGGCGGGCGAGGTGAAGGCGTTGTTGGAGCGTGCGGAGCGGGTCGACGCGGAGGAGGACGCGAGGTTGGGTCGTGGGGTGCGGGGAGACGAGGTGCCGGAGGAGCTGCGGCGGCGCGAGGACCGGCTGGCCCGGATTTGGGCGGCGAAGGCGGAGCTGGAGGCCGAGACTGCGACCGAGGGCGAGCGGGCGAAGCGGGAGTGGCTTGGCGATGATCCGCCGGTGAACGCGGCGGGGGGTGGCGAGCTGCCGCGGCACCGGGTGAAGGTGACGCGGCAAGGCACGCCGCACGAGAAGGCGCAGCACAACTTCACCGATCCGGACAGTCGGATCATGAAGCAGCAGGGTGGCTGCCTGCAGGGATACAACGGGCAGGTGGCTGTGGACGAGACGTGCCAGATCATTGTGGTGCATGCGCTGACCAACAAGGCGCCGGATGTGGAGCACCTGGTGCCGATGCTGGACCTGATCGAGGACAACACCTGAGCACGACCGCGGCGTCTGAGCGCGGATGCGGGGTACTGGTCGGAGGACAACGTTCACGTCTGTGAGGAGAGGAAAATCGATGCGTACATTGCGACCGGGCGGCTCGAGCACGGGTCGAGCCCGCCGATGGTGCGTGGCCGGCCACCGAAGGATCTTGATGCCAAGGGGCGCATGGCGCGCAAGCTGCACTCAACTAACGTGCTCGAGCGGCTCAACCGGGAGTTGGGGAACCGCACGCACCTGGTGGGCATCTTCCCCTCGGAGCTCTCCGTCATTCGCTTCGTCACGACCTTGCTGATGGAGATCGACGACGACTGGCAGGTGGATAGACGCTACATGGCCGAACGTTCAATGGCCTCAGGCCCAACTGATCGGCCTCCGCTCCCCGCTCCGGCCGCTCAGTTGGCCCGGTGAGATCGACACCCGTGCAGCCCAGATTGACCTCCAGCCTCTTTCCACACTTGACGAGACACTACTGCCTGGAAGCGCTGTAGTATTATCAGGGCCCGAAAGAGCATTACGTGGTGCAGGGATGCGGCCGCAGGTCACGTAGGGCTTCGAGGACCTAAATGGCTGTGAGGTTTCCGCGCCCGATGGTGCAAGCGACAGAATACAAGTGGTTTGCAAGGCATACCAACGGCGGGAGCTTGTTCACAATGGCACCAAGGGTGACCTTCCTGCGCCGGGACAGCCTCAAGGTGACGCTCATCGGCCGATCTAGGGTCCTTGTGGCAACGTGAAAGAAAGAAGACTGATCCAGGTCTCGCCCGAACTCGGCCTCGCGGGCGGTGGTGCGGCTCTAGTTGGGAGGCTGATCGCGCGATCAGCAGCTTGGTACTGTGAGAATTTGGGCGTAGATTTTGAGGTGCTTCATCTGGGTGAGGGAGTTCGGCTGCTTAGGGATCTTGCCGTCACTAACTTCGAGGGGCGGCAACTGAGCATGGCCCTCGCACTGTGGGCGTGCCAGACGAAGCGACCCCACCCGGCCTTACTCTTCGACGCGCTTGGCCCTGCGCGCTTGCAAGCCTTTCTGCCAAGGCTTGTTAGATCACCCTATGCTCTCTTTCTCCACGGAATTGAGATGTGGCGCCAACTGAGCTGGGATCGGCGGAAGGCGGTAAAGAATGCCGAGTTCTGTCTGACCAATTCAACGCACACGCTGCAAAGGACCACAGAGTGGGCACCGTGGTTGCCCAAGACTCACATTCTGCCCTTGGCTCTCGAAGACCGGCCCCCAGCAGGCAAGGTGGACGCCCAGCTGCTGAGTCGCTTGGGCAAAGGCTTTCTTCTAATTGTCGGGAGGATGGCCTCACTTGAACGGTACAAGGGGCACGGCGAGCTGCTCGCCGCGATGCCCAAAGTGCTCGCGGCCTGTCCGCGCGCGCAACTCGTGGTCGCCGGGGGTGGCGATGATCGTGAGCGACTGACCCGGGAAGCGGGAACTCGGGGACTCGGCGACAGCCTGACGTTTACCGGGTTCGTTAGCGAGGCGACTCTCGCGGAGCTGTACCGTCGCTGCGCGGCACTCGTACTGCCGAGCCGCAACGAAGGTTTTGGCCTCGTCTACCTCGAGGCGATGCGGGCCGGCAAGCCATGCTTGGCACTGCGTCGCTCGGCTGCGGAGGAGATCGTCGTCGACGGCGTCACGGGCTTGCTGGTCGAACCCGGCGACACTGTTCAACTCGTGAAGGCGCTCGTGCAATTGCTGTCGAGTGCCGAGATGCGGTCCAGGTTGGGTGAGGCGGGCCGGAAGCGGTGGGCGACACAGTTCACATTCGACGCCTTCCGCAATGGGCTGCGTCCCCACCTTGAGCGACTGCTGGTCCCGGCCAGTAAGAATGTGCGGGATTAACGGTATCCTTCGCCTGAGCGACGGTGCGCCACCAATCGATGGCCAGGAGTTCCTGCGCACCCGGGAAAGCATGGCCTCACGCGGGCCGGACGGGAAAGGAGGATGGTTCTCAGCCCGCGGCGAGATCGCACTGGGCCACAGGCGGCTCGCGATTATCGATTTGTCGGCGGCCGGCGCCCAGCCTCTGGAATGGCAGGGCGAGCGCTACCGGATCGTCTTCAATGGCGAGATCTATAACTACAAGGAGCTGCGCAGCGAGTTGGCGGCGCAGGGGGCGGCCTTCCGGTCGCGTTCCGATGCCGAGGTGATCGTCGCCCTGTACGCTCGCGACGGCGTGGCGGCACTTCCTCGGTTGCGCGGGATGTACGCCCTCGCCATCTGGGACGACCGCGAGCGCACCTTGCTGCTCGCCCGTGACCCCTACGGCATCAAGCCCCTCTATTACGCGGTCACCGGCCAGACCCTGAGGTTCGCCTCCCAGGTCAAGGCTCTCGAGTGCGGCGGCGCGATCCCGCTTGACTGCGATCCAACCGGCTTGACCGGTTTCCTGCTCTGGGGGTCGGTACCAGAGCCACTCACGATCCGACGCGCTGTGCGTGCCGTGCCCTCAGGCCACTATCTGATCGTCGCGCGGGGGCATGTCGGAGAGCCGCAACCGCACTACAACTGGCACCAGTACAAACCGGAACCAGCCATTGGGCTGGGAGAGGCTCTTGCAGGGACCGTGACGGCGCACCTAGTGTCCGACGTGCCTGTGTCCATATTCCTATCAGCAGGCCTCGATTCGGCGCTGCTGACGGCGCTGGCTTGCCGGGTACTTCATGAGCCCCCGGTGACCTTTACGCTGCGCTTCGCCAGCTATCTCGGCACCGACCTCGACGAGGCGCCGATGGCCGCCAGGGTCGCGCGCACGTTGGGGACGCGTCACATCGAAAGGCTGGTCGAGCGAGATGAGTTCCTGAAAATCTGGCCGCAGGCGATCGCCGCGATGGATCAACCGAGCATCGACGGCTTCAACACCTTCGTGGTCAGCCGGGCGGCCCACGAGGCGGGGCTGAAAGTCGCCATCTCCGGCGTTGGCGGCGACGAACTCTTTGGCTCCTACCCCTCGTTTAGCGACGTCCCGCGCTGGGCGCGTAGGGTGCCGCTGCTCAGGCGAGTCCCCGGCCTCGAAGGCATGTGGGCGCCATTGTCCAGGCGCCTGCGCCCGCGCCGACGCCGCCTCCAAGGCCTGCTGCGGTATGCGGGGACCTTGCCCGGGGCCTACTTCCTGCGCCGCGGGCTGTTCTTGCCCGAGGAACTCCCCGGTCTGCTCGGTCGCGACGTGGCGGAAGAGGGCCTGGCGGCCTACGACCCCGTCGCGGATGCAGGCAAGCTGCTCGAGGGTGCGGCTTACGACGGGTCCATGAGCTGGACCGATTCGTGGCCAGCGGTGCATTTGATGGAGTCAACCCAGTACATGCGAAACCAGCTCTTGCGCGACGCCGATTGGGCCTCGATGGCACACTCCCTCGAACTGAGAGTGCCGCTCGTGGACCAGCTGTTGTGCGAGCAGTTTGCCGCGCTCGCCTTCGAGCCGGCTCGGAGCCACGGGAAGGCGGCAGTGGTTCGGGCCGTGGCGCCAGAACTGCCGGAGGCAGTCTTCCGGCGGCCCAAGACCGGTTTCCAGATCCCGGTGATCGAGTGGCTCGCAGGCCAAGAGCGGAAGGCCGGTGACCACCAGAGGGGAGCGGACTCGCGCCTGCTGGCGCTAAAGGTGATCGAGGAGTTTGGCGTCGCGATCAAAGGGGTGGCGTGAGCAAGAAGCTGCCCCCGGGCGGAGAAGGAGGCGGAGTTCTGCCGCGAGGATTGAGGATTAGAGTGTGAGCGTATTGAGAGTTCTTCAAGTTGTGCCATCGATGAGCCCGCTCCGGGGCGGCCCGAGCGTTTCTGTTCCGACGCTCTGCCGGGCGCTATGCGAGGCGGGCGCGCACGTGACGGTAGTGACGACGAATGACAACGGCCCCGACAAGTCGGCTGCACCCCTCGGGGTGCCGATTGATGCGGGCGGGTTTGAGTGTCTCTACTTCTCGCGGCAGTCTGCGGCCTACACGATCTCCTTGCCGCTCTTGCAATGGTTGGAGCGAAACGGCAGGAGCTACGATGTCATTCATGTCCACGGTGCTTTCAACCACGTGAGCGACTTCGCACCGCGGGCCGCATATCGCCTGCCGCGGCCGTACGGCATCTCGCCCCGCGGGTCCCTTGCCGCTTGGGGCATGGGCATGCGGCGGCCATTGGCCAAACGTGTGTTACTCCGGATGTTGATTGGGCAGAATTTCAAGCGTGCCGCGTTCGCCCACTTCACCAGTGACCAGGAGAGGCGCGAGTCCGAATACCACATTCACCCCTCGCACCCCTACGTCATTCCCAACGGAGTGCTCGTCCCCCCGACCTCCCAGCCGAGAGTGGAGCGCTCAGACGGCATCTTCCGACTGGTGTTCGTGTCGAGGATCGACCCAATGAAGGGGCTGGAACTGCTGCTGGAGGCGGTCGCCGTTGCCATTCGTCGGGGGCGTGCCATCGAGTTGACGGTGGCAGGGGTGGGGAGGGACGCCTATTTGGCCTCGCTCGGAGCGTTGGCGACTCAACTGGGGGTGGCCGCCAGCGTCCGCTGGGTGGGTTTCGTTGAGGGTAGGGCCAAGGAGGCGGCACTCGCCCAAGCCGATGCGTTTATCCTTTCGTCTTGGAACGAGAGCTTCGGGGTGGCAGTCGCCGAGGCTCTGGCGGCGGGCGTTCCGGTGGTAGTTTCCGACCAAGTTGGGATCTCTCCTGAAATCGCCCAGGCGGAGGCCGGTCTGGTGGTAACGTGCCACGTGGATGCACTTGTAGATGCCATTGAGAATCTGATCCTCCATCCGGAGGACCGCCGCCGCATGGGAGAGAACGGACGGAGGCTCGCGCGCGCGGATTTCTCCCTTCCGGCAACGGCTCGGCGCATGCTCGCGATGTACGAGCAAGTACTGGGCGCCTAATGGCGCCGTCGGGCGCCGAGAGAAGCGCAACGGGGCAGCGAGACGTCGAGCGTTTCGAACAGGAGCACTACTGTGCGAGAGTGGCGATACAGATGATCACAGCGTATGTGTCGTTGTCACACCAAGGCCCGCAGCCAGAATGCGTGGTGGTGGACTGATGGCCGGGAACCTCGACATCGCTGCGAACAGGGTTTCGGTAAAGTACCGGCGCGCCGACGTCGCCAAACGAATCCTCTGGACCTTGGCCTCGCCGCTGTTTCGATGGAGTCCTCGAGTCGCCTTCGGCTGGAGAAGTGTGCTGCTGCGGGTGTTTGGCGCCCGGATTGGCCGACACGTTCGGTTGGAACCTTCGGTAACGATTCCGATGCCGTGGAATCTTACGATCGGCGACTGGTCGGCGGTAGGGGCGGGTGTACGGCTCTACAGCCTCGGGGCGATCAAACTCGGTTCGAGCGTCACGATTTCGCAGGGTGCCCATCTGTGCGCCGGCACCCACGACTACACCGACCCCAGGATGCCGCTGATGAAGCCGCCCGTCAGTGTCAGCGATGAGGCATGGATCTGCGCCGACGCATTCGTAGGCCCGGGAGTCACAGTCGGCGAGGGTGCAGTAATCGGCGCGCGGGCGGTCGTAGTCAAAGACGTCGAGTCGTGGACGGTTGTGGTAGGCAACCCGGCTCGCGTCGTGAAGCGCCGGTCCTTCGGAGCTCTGGGGTGAGTATCTCAGTGTTAATCCCCACGCTCAACGAGGAGCGGAACCTCGTCGAGTGTCTGGCCTCAGTGGGTTGGTCCGACGACGTTGTGATCGTGGACTCACGCTCGCGGGATCGGACAGCGGAAATCGCGCGCACGGCCGGTGCCAGGGTCGTGGAGTTCGACTGGGATGGGAACGTTCCGAAGAAGAAGAACTGGGCCCTTGCCAGCGTGGCCTGGAAGCACCCCTGGGTGCTGGTCCTCGACGCGGACGAATGGGTTACGCCCGAGTTGGCGGAGGAGATGCTGGCGACGGTCGCGACCACGGACCGCCACGGCTTCCTGATCAACAGGCGGCTTATATTCCTCGGTCGCTGGATCAAGCACTGCGGCTATTACCCAAGCTGGAACCTCCGCCTGTTCCTGCACGAGCGGGGGCGCTATGAGTCTCTGGTGGACGGCGACACAGGGTCGGGCGACAACGAGGTCCACGAGCACGTCATCATGGACGGACTCGTCGGGCGGCTGAGGGGCGAGCTAGTTCACCATGCGTACCCGGACATCGCGACCTGGGTCGAGAAGCACAACCGGTACTCCAACTGGGAGGCGGCGGTTGAGGTGCGAGGAATACCGGATGGGAATATGCCATCGGGCGGTGTCCCCATGTCGCGTAGGCGCCTCCGTGCGCTCACACGGGGGTTGCCGTTCCGACCCACGCTGCGATTCCTATACAGCTATGTGCTTCGCGGGGGATTCCTTGACGGCTATCCCGGCTATGTGCTGTCGCGCTTAATGGCCATCTATGAGCTGCTATCCGTACTGAAGGCCGGGGAGGCTCGGCGGCGAAAGGTGGCACACTGACGCGGGCAACGAGCGTCCTCCTCCTGAATCAATACTTCGTCCCCGACATCGCGCCTACGGGGCAACTGCTGGGCGAGCTGGCTGAGGACCTTGCCGCGGCGGGGATGGACGTGAGCGTTGTCGCAGGGTCCGGCCGGTATGCCGGCGGCGTGCGGTTGCTCCGCCGTGAAGAATGGCGCGGCGTGCACATCCGCCGCGTGCGCTGCACCAGCCTCGGCCGTGCCGGCGCGGGCCGGCGGCTCACCGACTACGCGACGTATTTCGTCCAGACTGCGGCCCGAGTGATCTCCATGCGCGCGCCCGACGTGGTCGTGTGTCTCTCGACGCCGCCGCTGCTCGCGGTGCTCGGTCCGGTCGCCCGCCAGCGCGGCGCACGGTTTGTGTACAAGGTGGAGGACCTCTACCCGGATCTGGCGTTCGCCCTGGGCGTGCTGCAGGAGCACTCGGCCGTCGGCCGGACGCTTGCCAGGCTCTCTCGGGCGATCCTGGCGCGCGCCGACGCCGTGGTTGCGCTCGACGAACCAATGGCTCAGGCCCTCCACACCCGCGGCGCCCGGCGGGTCGAGGTCATCCCGAACTGGGCGGACGGCGAGAAAATATGGCCCGACTTCGAGGCGGGAGACAGGTTCCGCCGTGAGGAGCGGCTGGAAGACCGGTTCGTGGTCCTCTACGCCGGCAACCTTGGCCGTGCGCACCGCTTCGACGCTGTGCTTGAAGCCGCGAAGGCACTGGCCGTGGGGGAACCCCGGGTGTTGTTCCTGTTCGTCGGCGATGGGCCACGGCTCGCTGAAGTGCGTGCTGCGTTTCTCGATTCGACAAACGTGAGGTTGATGCCCTACCAGTCGGCTGAGCGGCTGAACGCGCTGCTCAACGCGGCCGACATTCACCTCGTGACCATACGCGACGAGGCTGCCGAATTGCTCGTGCCATCGAAGTACGCGGCGGCGCTGGCCGCCGGTAAACCGGTCCTGCTGGTTGGAGGGCGGTTCTGCGCCATGGCGAAAGAGATCGAGGGCAAAGAGTTGGGGCTCTCGTGCGACCACGACGCTCAGCAGATCGCGAGCGCGGTGCTGGCGGCGTGTGGCGACCAGACGGGCGCGCGCCGCCTGGGAGAGAACGGCCGTCGCGTCTTCACGAAACGGTATGATCGACGAATGGCAACAGCCCAATGGGCTAACCTCCTCAGTTCGCTCATGCGCTCGCCGATGACAGGGAAGGGGAGCGGTGGCTAGCCTCCTGCTGGCAGCGCTCGCGGCGGCCGCGATCGCCGCCCTCGTGACCAGCCTGATGGTCCCGGTCGTGAGCACGTTGTCGGTGGTTCTTCGCGCGCTCGACTACCCAGGGGAGCGGAAACTCCACGCGGATCCAACCCCCCGCCTCGGCGGCCTGGCGGTCGGCGCTGGGTTGCTGTTCGGCGTTGGGCTCGTGGCGATGGCGCGGTGGGCCACTTGGGGAGGCCGGATCTCCCGCTCGGAGTTGGCCGTCGTCCTGCTGGGGACCGTGATGGTTTTTCTGGTTGGCCTGGCCGACGACGTGGTGGGTGTTCCACCGCTGCAAAAGATCCTGGTCGAGACCGCCGCGGCGGGCATCGTCGTCGCCACCGGGCTGCGGTTCTCCGTCGTAAGTCCCCCCGGCGGGAACGGTCTCGCACTCGGCATCCTGGCCGGGGTCGCCACGGTCCTGTGGACCGTCGGGGCGACCAACGCCTTCAACCTCATCGACGGCCTCGATGGGTTGGCGGGCGGGGTCGCCGCGATCATCTCTTTGACCCTTCTCGTGTGTGCAGTCCTGCAAGGGCACCGCTTCACCGTTGTCTTGCTCGCCGGCCTGGCTGGCGCCTGTCTCGGCTTCCTGCGGCACAACTGGGAGCCGGCGCGGATCTTCCTTGGGGATGCCGGGTCGTTGACTGTCGGTTTCCTCTTGGCTATTGCGGCGGTGCAGGCCTCGATCAAAACCTCGGCAGCAGTGGCCATCCTGGTGCCACTTCTCGTCCTCGGGCTGCCGGTGATGGACACGCTCCTTGTAATGATCGTGCGCTTCTTTGGCCTTTCGCGGGCCACGCTCCGGGCACGTCTGGTACGCCTTGGGGTTGCGGATCTCCAGCACGTCCACTACCTTCTCGCGGAGCACGCCCACAGCCGGCACAAGGCGGTGGCGTGGTTGCATGTGGTGACGCTGGCCTTCTGTGCGTTGGCGATCGCCGTGCTGGTCACCAAGAACGCTTTGGTGGGGGTCTTGCTTGTGGGTCTTGAGTTTCTGGCTGTCCTCGGCCTGAGGACCGTTGGCATGGCTTCCCGTCTCCGGCGTGTGACGCGACCCGGGCCGGCCGAAGGCAACATCCTCTCCTCGAAATGAAAACCCGCTCGCAAAGGAAGGGCATGAATAATGGGTGATGGTTGTCCGGTGGTCAGTGTAGTGATACCCACCCACAACTGCATTCAGTATCTTCCATATGCGCTCGAAGGCGTAAACAGGCAATCATTCGGGGATTTTGAGATACTAGTCATTGACGACGGATCGACGGATGGAACTGGCGACTACATTAAGACTCAGGAAACAAAGTCTGGGACACGGAGCCTCCGTTATTTCAGAAACGAGATAAGGCGGGAGCGCTCCTACACTCGCAACAAGGGTGTGGAACAAGCGCGTGGAAGTTGGATTGCATTCCTAGATGCTGACGATCTCTGGCTGGCTGAACATCTTCAGAGGCTTTTGGCTAGAATCGCGGTTGATGGCCGCGTGGCCCTGGTGTTCTCACTTCCGGCGCTTGTCGACCGAGACGGTAGGCGCATGGAGGGGACGACAAAACGCGAATTGCCAGCTGCCGAGAGAAGAACGCCAATGAGGGCACTGCTCGTTGGCCATGCGCCAATGCCGTCGGGTATGTTGGTTAGTAGAGACGCGTACCTGGCCGTGGGCGGCTTCCGGGAAGGCTGTAATCTGCGAGAGGACTGGGATCTCGGAGTTAGGATGGGATGGGGATGGGGGGCGGCTTACGTGCCGGAGTTGACCTTCCTTTATCGCGCTCACACCGACACCCCAACACTGACACCAGAATGGCTAGCGTCGACGCTCCTGGTGGGCTTTGATCTGGTGTCGAGAGCTGCCGACCGCCGATCAAGGGCCTTGATCATCCGAGGAATGGCGAGGGAATGCATCGCTGGATGGCGCCTCGGGGAGGAGTGGGCTCGGAAAGGAAGGAGCCTACTGGCACGGTCGCTGGCGTTGTATCCAGGCCAACTGCGAGAAAGGGAAGTCTTGTTCCTGGTTACCCAAGCGAGCGTGCCTCTTAGGGCCTTAGGCGTGGCTGGGCAGCTGAGTCGGCTGCGGAGGCGCGCCCGAGTTCCACGACCGAGGTAGTTGGGCGTGCTCAGCAGGCCCACAGTGGGCGAGAGGCGGTGGCGAGGTGGGGCGTCGTGACGTCGTTCGTCTATGCCGTTGCTGTGTTGTTTTTGCTGATCGCGCATCGCGCCGGTGGAGACAGAGTGATGATTATTCCTAGCCGAGAAGTCACTTTAGCATGCTAACGTGGCATGACTAGGTATCTGGAGGTTCGTTCAAGTGCTGACCATTTTCGCCACCCCCAAGCCCTTCGAGGGGAAGAGCGCGTGGATACAGCGGAACGCGATTCGAAGCTGGACATTGTTACGACCCGCGTGCGAAGTCATTCTCATGGGTGACGAACCTGGTATTGCGGGGGTCGCGGCAGAGCTTGCAATCCATCACCAACGGGATGTGGGCCGTAACGAGTTCGGGACGCCCCTGGCCAGTGCGGCGTTTGCCCTGGCGGAATCTGTGGCGACAAACCGTCTCCTCTGTTACGCCAACGCCGACATCATCTTTCTTGACGACCTAATCCCGGCAGTCCTGACCTGTTTCCGGGGGAAACCGCGCGCAATGCTCGTGGGGCGCCGCACGGACACACCGGTCGAGTCGGAACTGGACTTTCGGCCGGGTTGGGAGGAGGACCTCCGCCGCGTCGCCCGTGCCAACGGGCGATTGCGCGCGGCGGATGCCATCGACTACTTCGTTTTCCCAAAGGGTCTCATCGGCGAGATCCCGCCGTTCGCGGTCGGGCGGCCCCGGTGGGACAACTGGCTCCTGTATCATGCGAGGGCTCGAGGTGCGGCTCTCGTGGACGCGACGTCGCACGTCACGGCGGTTCACCAGAACCATGACTACGCCCATCATCCTCTGGGGCGGGCAGGGGTGTGGGAGGGACCAGAAGCGGTGCGCAACGAGCAACTCATGGGTGGGCGTGGCCGCTACTTCACAATCGCAGACGCCACGCACGAACTAGCCGGCTCGCGTTTGCGTTGGCGGGGCCGGCGAAACCTACGGCGCCGATTCGCAAACCTGGTGGTCCTCCGCCCGTGGACGAAGGTCTTTCTTGGGAGCCTTCTGTGGATTGCGGACAGGAGCTACAAGCTCCGGCGCAGGCTGGGGTTCACGACGAGTGGTCGGGGTGGTGGCGGTCTCGCGTGACCCAGGCGAATGCAGGAGGTGCCGTTCCTAAAGGCTCGAAATGCTCTGGCCCCTTTGCACCGGGAGCGCCGCGTATGCTGCCTTGCGAGCAAAGGACGACAGGCGGAGCCGCAGACAGGCTAGCCCTGCTATTTGTTCCTGCGTAGATAATGCAAAACCTGTGATAGTCCGTAGTGTTTTGCACGGCGGGCGGTTCCGATGCGACCATGAGGATCCGCGGCGGTCTTGGAGGCGCGGCGGCGGCACGCGCTGGCGCAGTTGGAAGATGGCGTTTCATTGCATAAGGTCGCGCTGCCCCTTCGGTGCGCTGCGAGTTCGGCCAACCCGGAGGTAGGCGTGTGGAGCCATGCGAACCGCACGCTCGCCAACGGGCGGCCCGACGACCACTACAGCCTGCACGCCGATGTTCGCGCTTCGCTGGTTGCGATTCGCAACTTGCGGCGTTTCCTGCGCGGCTGCGTCACCGGCTCGGGTTTGCCCCCCTCTTTAAACTGACCGTTGCGTTGGTTATGCAGACAGAGAAGTAGGATGGCGGCCATGGAACGCGATCGGGACCGCTCGAAAAGGGCGGCCGATGAGCGTGTTGGATCGCGTTCTGACGAGCACATGCGAAACAGTCGAGAGGTTCATCCCAGCAATGGCACCGCAGTGCTTCAATCGCCGCGAGGGACTCCACCAGCATCGATACCGTGCGAGCATGTTATTGTCAACAAGATGCTGGTGTTGGGCGCAGGGGAGCACCGATGACAGGCGACGCTGGAGGGAGCAGCGGCGATTCCGTAATGGTGATCCAGGCGAGTCCCGCCTGGGCGCTGTCGAACCCCCGCGAACTTTGGGCCTACCGCGAGCTGCTCTATTTCCTCGTCTGGCGCGACATCAAGGTGCGCTACAAGCAGTCGGTCCTGGGTGCGGCGTGGGCCGTGCTCCAGCCGGCCATGACCATGGTGGTCTTCACGATCTTCTTCGGGCGGCTGGCACAGGTGGGCTCGGACGGGGTTCCGTATCCCATCTTCTCCTTCGTCGCGCTGCTGCCGTGGACGTTCTTCGCGCAGGGGCTGGCCGGCTCCGCCAACAGCGTCGTAGGCTCGGCCAACCTCATCACCAAGATCTACTTCCCGCGGCTGATCATCCCGGTCGCGGCGGTGGCTGCCGGAGTAGTCGACCTCGCCATCGCATCTGTCCTTCTTCTCCCGCTGATGACGTACTTTCACGTCTGGCCCGGGCCGACCGCTCTTGTCGCGCCGCTTCTGCTCCTGATGGGCTTCGTGGCGTCGCTCGGCGCCGGGCTCTGGCTAGCCGCGCTCAACGCCAGTTATCGGGACGTGCGGCACGTCTTTCCGTTCCTCATTCAGATGTGGTTGTTCGTGACGCCGGTGATATACCCGACGAGCCGCGTCCTCGCGCTGCTCCGACAGGTCGGGCTGCCGGCGTGGGTGCTCGGCCTCAACCCAATGGTGGGGGTGGTCGAAGGCTTCCGCTGGAGCCTGCTCGGCACGCCTGCGCCACCGGGAGGCGTCATGGCGGCCAGCGCGGCGGTGGCGCTGCTGCTTCTGGTCACCGGGGCTGCCTACTTTCGTCGCATGGAAAGGTCGTTCGCCGATGTGGTCTGAGACCTGGCCCAGGCGAGCGCCGGGACAGCTCTGGAGGCTGGCGTGAACCAGGTGGCGATTCGCGCCGAGGGCCTCTCGAAGCAGTACAGGATCGGCGGCGGGCCGCGGTACAAGACCCTTCGGGGAAGCCTCTCTGACCTGATGTCCGCGGCGCTCCGCCCGTGGCGGCACAGAGCTCCTGAGACCATTTGGGCGTTGCGCAACGTATCATTCGAGGTCAAGTCGGGCGAGGTCGTGGGTGTGATCGGCCGCAATGGGTCGGGGAAGAGCACCCTGCTCAAGATTCTTTCCCGCATTTCCGAGCCAACCGAGGGCAGGGTCGAGATCCGTGGGCGGGTCGGAAGCCTGCTGGAGGTCGGGACAGGTTTTCACCCGGAGCTCAACGGCCGCGAGAACATCTTCCTCTCCGGCGCGATCCTTGGGATGCGCCGCGCCGAGATCGACCGCAAATTCGACGAGATCGTGGAGTTCGCCGAGGTGGAGAAGTTCATCGACACCCCGGTGAAGCACTACTCCTCGGGCATGTACCTCCGCCTGGCGTTTGCCGTCGCGGCGCATCTCGAACCTGAGATCCTGCTCGTTGACGAGGTGCTAGCTGTCGGCGACGCCGCGTTTCAGGCGAAGTGCCTCGGCAAGATGGGTGATGTCGCAGCCGAGGGTCGCACCGTTCTGTTCGTGAGTCACAACATGCCCGCCGTCCAGAGACTTTCCAAACAAGCGTTCTGGCTGGACCAAGGTCGACTGCGCCAAGAAGGTACTGCCGCGGCAGTGGTGGAAAGTTACATGAGTTCGGTGATGGCAATTACTCACACCGCCGCGCTTCCCCCTGACCCCGAGCGCCCGATGAGGCTACGGCGGATCCAAATCGAGTGTGAGGCAAGTGGCGGAGCCGGGATGCTGGAGTTTTCCGATCCGATCTCTGTTGCGCTCGTCTTCGATGTGAACCGCGTGGTCACGTCTTCCCATGTTGCGTGCTTTGTTAGCAACGCCGACGGGGTTTGCGTTCTGGGCACAGGCGACGCCGATCTTGACGCAGGGCGGCTTTCGCCTCGCCACCCCGGCCGTTACCAGGCGAGCTTTCAGATCCCGGCGAAACTCCTCGGGGAGGGGGCGTACTCGATCACGGTCACGATGGGGAAACCCTATGTCGAAGTATACGACCGCCACGAAGGGATCGTGTCCTTTCGGATCGAGGACCACACGAGCCGGCGGCGGGCCAGCCAACACGTGCGGCGACCGGGGATCCTGGGAGTCGAGCTGCCCTGGGATGTGCGGGAGTTGTCGGAGTGATAAGCGGGTTGAAGCGGCTCCAACCCGCCTGGGTGCGTCGCCGGCTTGGTCTCTGGCGCGCACGCCGACAGGCGTTCCCCCAGGAAGTCTCGGTAGAGCTTCCCGCTGGGAAGCCGTGCCTCTTCGATGTTGCCGGCCCGGTCGAACGCGAGCGTGTCTTGGGGTATGGGGCCGAGAAGGCCTTTCTCCGGAGTTTCTTGGCTGAGGTAAGCCCTGGAGATGTCGTCTTCGACATCGGGTCCTGCGTCGGGCTCTTTGCTCTGCCTGCGGCTCAAAAGGGTGGGCGGGTCGTTGCGTTTGAGCCCGACCCTGGTTTTCGGGCCGCTCTTGTCCGAAATGTCAAGATCAACAGACTCGAGCGGCTAATCACGATCAAGGCATGGGCCGTCACCGACAAACCTGGTAGGGCGACCCTGTTCACCGATGGTCGCGAGGGGAATTCCCCGAGCCTGGCACGATTGTGGGAGCGCCAGGCCGTCGAGGTCGAGACAATGTCCGTGGACGATGCGATTGCACGCGCGGAAGTCCCCTCGCCAGACCTGGTGAAGATGGACATCGAAGGCGCCGAGATCCTTGCCCTGCATGGGATGGCGGCTTTGCTGGCATCTCCCGGGGCCCCAAGGTGCCTTTTCGTCGAGCTACATCCCGCGTTCTTATCGGGTTTTGGGTCGAATGTGGACGAGTGCGTGGCGTGGATCCAGTCGGCTGGCTATGTCGTACATTCCCACCGGGTGCGTGCCAGCCAGGTCCATTGCACATTCAAGCGCCGGTCGCATGTGGCGCCGATCGCGGTGAGCTAGCGGGGGAGCCATGTCGTCCGAAGAGCCCAAGACCGCCCGCCTGCCCAGGTGCTCGATCGTCATCCGGTGCTACAACGAGGAGAACCACATCGGGCGGCTTCTCGAAGGGGTCATGCACCAGA
Source organism: Chloroflexota bacterium (assembly GCA_021823905.1). Classification (GTDB taxonomy): domain Bacteria; phylum Chloroflexota; class Dehalococcoidia; order Tepidiformales; family Tepidiformaceae; genus JAKALX01. The sequence goes on from JAKALX010000010.1 coordinate 15,919, forward strand.
CTGTCCGTGACCCCGGGATCATCGTCGTGGATTCGGGCTCCACGGACGGAACTCTGGATATAGTGGCCCGTTATCCGGCGCAAGTCATCCACGTGACGCCACAGGAATTCTCTTTCGGTAGAGCGCTCAACCGGGGATGTACGGCGACATCAGCGGAGTTCGTTGTCGTCGCTAGCGCCCACGTGTATCCCATCTACAAGGATTGGCTGGAGCGGCTCCTAGCCCCATTCAAGGACGAACGCGTCGCGCTCGTCTACGGCAAGCAGCGTGGGGACGAGCGGACGAAATACTCGGAGCGACAAGTCTTTGCTACGTGGTTCGGTGACCACCCCAACCCCAGCCAGAAGCACCCGTTCTGCAACAACGCCAACGCCGCCATTCGCCGCACGGTGTGGGGACGCCAGCCCTACGATGAGTCCCTGACGGGACTCGAAGACATCGCCTGGGGCAGGGCGGCAATGGGGCTTGGATACAGAATCGTCTACGAACCTGCCGCAGAGGTCGTGCACGTGCACGAGGAGACCGCGGCCCGTCTGTACAACCGCTATCGCCGCGAGGCGATCGCCCTCAAGGGTATCTTCCCCGAGGAGCGGTTCAATCTGTGGGATCTCCTGCGCTTGTTCGTCGGCAACGTCGCGAGCGACCTCTACCACGCGACCGGTGATGGCGTCCTGATGCGGAGCGCCGGCAGTGTCCTCATGTTCCGCCTGATGCAGTTCTGGGGGACGTACCGCGGCTTCGCTCGCCGTCGTCCGGTTACGAGTGGCCTCAGGCAGACGTTCTACTATCCGCGCCTGAGAGCCCGAACCATACCTGATTCTGAACAGTCCCGTGCGCAGCACCGCATCGAGTACGAAGACTCACACAGAGCCAAGGGCCGTAACGGCGGGGGCTGATCGCAGCAAGGGGGCGGCCGCTTTCCAACGGAGTTTGCTATCCTTCGGCCGTCACATGCGGAGGTGATCGGTGTCCGCACGACTTGTGGCGCTTCTCCCGATGCGGCACGAGAGCGAGAGGGTGCCCGGGAAGAACTACCGGCCCTTCGCCGGGAGACCCCTGTTCCACTGGGTGCTCCGCTCGCTCCTCGAGTGCCGGTCGATCGAAGAGGTCGTCATCGACACCGACAGCCCGGAGATCATGACCGGGACGGCGGAGCGGTTTCCCCGGGTTCGGCTCGTCGAACGGCCGGCCCATCTGCGCGGTGGCGACGTACCGATGAACGAAATCCTGGTCCACGACGCGGCGGTCATCGATGCCGAGTTCTTCCTCCAGACGCACAGCACCAACCCGCTGCTCGAGCCGGAGACGATTGCCGCCGCGGTCGCGTGCTTTTTGGGCGGCCTCCCGACGCACGACTCACTCTTTTCCGTGAGCCGGGTTCAGAAGCGCCTGTGGGACGCCGACACGCGGCCGCTCAACCACGATCCTTCGGTCCTCCTGCGTACGCAGGACCTTCGCCCGGTCTTCGAGGAGAACTCGTGTCTGTACGTTTTCAGCCGGGAGGGCCTGCTCGCCCGCCGAAACCGCATCGGGTCACGTCCTCGGATGTTCGAGATGGACCGCCTCGAGGCGTGGGACATCGACGACGAACTCGATTTTCGCGTGGCCGAGATCCTCTTCCAGCAGCGAACGAGAGGCAGGACTGTGCCGTGAGATGGAAGGTCCTCGTGTCGGCCCCATACCTGCAGCCGGTTCTCGACCAGTTCCGGCCTACCTTGGTCGCACACGGTATCGATCTGGTTGTGCCACCGGTGCGGGAACGCCTCGGCGAGGATGAACTCCTCAATCTGGTCGGGGATATTGACGGCGCAATCTGCGGGGACGACCAATTCACCGAGAGGGTGCTGGCCGCGGCGCCTCGGCTCAAGGTGATCGCGAAGTGGGGCACCGGCATCGATTCGATCGACTCGGAGGCCTGCAAGCTGCAGGGCATCGCCGTCCGCAACACGCCCGGCGCGTTCAGCGAGGCGGTCGCCGACACGGTGATGGGCTACGTTCTGGCGTTTGCCCGGCGCCAGCCCGAGATGAATAGCACGATGCACGCGGGGTCGTGGACCAAACTACCCGGCGTCACGCTGCGCGAGGCCACGCTAGGTGTGATCGGCGTCGGCAACTGCGGTAAGGCGATCGTGCGCCGCGCGGTCGCGTTCGGCATGCGGATCCTCGGGAGCGACCTGTTGCCGATGCCGGCGGATTTCCTCGCTGCAAGCAATATCACGATGGTGTCGAAGGAAGACCTTCTGAAGCAGGCGGATTTTGTGAGCGTCAACTGCGATCTCAACCCCACGAGTTTTCACCTGATCGGAGAAGACTCATTCCGCCTCATGAAGCCGACGGCAGTTGTGATCAACACGGCTCGCGGGCCCATTATTGACGAGCCGAAGCTGATCGCAGCGTTGCGAAACGGCCGCATTGCCGGTGCCGCCCTCGACGTGTTCGAGATGGAGCCGTTGCCTCCGGGTAGTCCCCTTCTCGCGATGGCCAACGTTTTGCTGGCCCCACATAACGCCAACAGCAGCCCATCGGCGTGGAACGCCGTGCACGAACGGACCGTCAACAGCCTGATCGAGGAGCTGGAGGCGAGGGAACGATGAGCGCAGTCGTCGTGGTGACAGGGTCGACCGGAGGCATCGGCTCCGCGACCGCTGGCGTGTTTGCCGGGGCCGGGTGGACTGTCATTGGCGTAGACCGACGTGACGGCGAGCGTAGGGGGATTCAACACTTCTTCCGCGCCGATCTGGCCGACGAGAAGGCGTCGCTGAAGACCTTTGCGGCGATCGGCGAGGCAACCGGGCGCATTGATGCCCTGGTCAACAATGCAGCGATCCAGATGTGCAAGCCGATCATCGACACGACGGTAGCGGAGTGGGACGAAGTGATGAGCGCGAACGTGCGCTCGGTCTACCTTGCCGTCCGGCACGCCTACCCTATCATGCGCGCCGGCGGTGGCGCGATCGTCAATGTCAGCTCCGTCCACGCCGTGGCGACCTCGACCAACATCGCGGCCTACGCGGCCAGCAAGGGCGCGGTGCTCGCCCTAACCCGTGCCCTCGCCGTCGAGCTGGCACCCGATCGAATCCGGGTCAACGCGGTCCTTCCCGGGGCGGTCGACACGCCGATGTTGCGGGGCGGGCTGGGACGTGGAAACGCCGGTGACGTTGGCGAGGACGATCTCGTGGTCCGGCTCGGTGAGCGGCATCCTCTCGGACGAGTCGGCCAACCTCGGGAGGTCGCCGAGGCAATCCTCTTCCTGTGTGATGTGGCCCGCTCCTCGTTCCTGACGGGTCATGCCTTGGTCGTCGACGGCGGCGCCCTGGCGAGGCTGAGCACGGAATGAGCGGTCTGCGCCATGCGCTGCGTTCTCGGCTTCCCGAGCCGTTTCTCCCGGTTTTGCGCACGATTTGGGGTGTGGGGAAACGCGTGCCAGCGCGGCTGGCTTGGGAAGTCACCCCCGCGCGGTGGCGCAACGCGCGCCGCATAGGGCAGTTCCGAGGGAGGCACCAGGGCGAACGCTGTTTCATCATTGGGAACGGCCCGAGTCTAGCCGGGATGGATCTTTCGCAACTTCGGCATGAGGTAACGTTCGGCTTGAACAGGATCTATCTACTGTTCCCGCAGATGGGGTTTCCCACCACCTATTTTGTCGCAGTAAATGAGCTGGTGGTGCGGCAATTCCGCGACGAGATTTGTAGCTTGCCGATGCCGAAGTTCGTGAGTTGGTTTGCTCGTGACGTCGTACCGGATTGCCCCGACGTCGTGTTCGTCCGTGATCCGAAAGATGACACGTTTCGGTTCACTAGGCGTCCGGGCTTGTGGGTGTGGGAGTGTTCTACGGTCACTTATGTTGCCCTCCAACTCGCCTTCTATATGGGGTTCCGGCAGGTGATTCTGGTCGGGGTAGACCACAGGTTCAATACGCCTGGGACCCCTCACGAGACCGTTGTTTCTCGGTCGTGCGACTCGAATCACTTCGACCCCAATTACTTCGGCCCGGGGGTTCGCTGGCAACTCCCCGACCTTAGGTCCTCGGAGCGAGCCTATAGGCTGGCATTGGAGACTTACGTCAAGGCAGGTCGTCAGGTCTGGGATGCTACGGTGGGTGGTGCCCTGGAGGTGTTTCCGAAAGTGCCCTTTGAAAGTCTGTTCTAATGTCCTGGAACAGTGAATGTGGAAAGGCGGTCTGGAGTCCGTGAGTTGGGTCGAAGCACCGCTATGTGATCGGTCTGGGTGTTTCATGGCGGTGGCGAATGCGGGACGAGAGTTTGCGCGGCGGGTTGGTAACCGACCTGTGGATACCGCCGGCAATCGTGTCGCGTGCGATCTTGGGAATCCAGAGGTAGATGTGATTGAGCCGCGAGGTGGGCTCGCGGAGTACGACGACATGGAGGGTCTCGCCCGGAGGGGGCAAAGCGTGGATGGAACCATGCTGAAGGCGCCGCTCGCCCGTAAGTCCTCGCCCTACCCC
>JAKALX010000011.1 GCA_021823905.1 Chloroflexota bacterium
ACCGGGACTTCTGGCTCGATCCGCATTCGGCGAAGGACTACGGGCTGATCGACGAGATCCTGGAGCGTCCGAGCCAGGCGGCGGTGGCGGTCAACGCGAAGGAGTAGACCAGAGACCAGAGAGAAGCCCGAAATCAAACCGCCGGTCGATCGACCGGCGGTTTGATTTCGGGCTTCGGCGCTACCGCGCCGGTTTCCTTGCGAGGCGCTGGCGCTCCGCTTCGTGCGTGCTGCAGGGGCAGTCGGGGCGGTCCGGGCCGTAACGCAAGAACTCGGGTGCAAGGTCGGCGCCGTTGGGCCAGACGACCGTGCGGCATTCGGGGTCGTAACGAAGCTGGCGGAACAGGGCAACGTCGCGGAGTGGTTCGAAGACCTCGCCGAACAGTTGGTCTTTGAGATCTACTTCGTGTGAGAAGCCGTCTGCGAAGGTGACCTCGAAGACGTAGTCGTGGAGGTAGCGGGCGCCGGTTACGACCTCGGCATCGGGAATGCGAAGGCCACCCACGAGATCGTCGTCGCCACCTGTCATACTGCCCTGGCGAGCGAACGCGACTCCAGGAGGAACTCGGGCGCAAGCGACGCTCCGTTCGGCCACTCGGCGCCCCCAAGGCGATCGACACTCACTTGCTTGAACATCTCCGGGTCGGCCAGTTCAGCAAACACGCCGTCGGCGGCGAACCGCCGCAGTGAGATCCGGCAGCGGCTGCCGTCGGAAAACTCGACTTCGATCTCATAGGGTGCGACCGCTGAGGCAGAGACAGCCTTCGTCTTCATGCGCTCCATTATGCCAGAGGCTCGATCCGGGTGAGCGGAGCGAAATTCCGCGCGCTGTTCCAGTTCGCCATGAGCTCGTCGGCGTGGAGCCGGGCCCATCGCTGGACGAGTCGCCGCTGGCGCGGCGGTATGAAGCCATCGACCTTTTCAGGTCTACCAATCTCAAACTCGGCCTCGAATTCCGCGTACAGGGCGTGAAAGTGCGGCGGCGCATGTTCTGAGTGGTACATGCAGATTTCGATTGCATTGAATTCGCAGATCCTCGGCATCACGAACGCCCGGCGGGGACCAACCTCTCCGTGCCCATGTAGGGGCGCAGGACCTCGGGGACGACGACCGAGCCGTCTTCCTGCTGGTAGTTTTCGAGGACGGCGATGACCGAGCGGGGGAGGGCGAGGCCCGAGCCGTTGAGCATGTGGGGGTGACGCAGCGGCGCATCGGGCGCCGGCCGGTAGCGGATGTTGGCGCGGCGGGCCTGGAAATCGAGGCAGTTGGAGACGGAGCTGCATTCGAGCCAGTCGCCGTGCCCTTCGTTCTGGCCGGGGCCCCAGAGCTCGATGTCGTAGGTCTTCGCGGCGTTGAAGCCGATGTCGCCGGAGCAGAGCGCGAGGAGGCGATGGCGGATGCCGAGCTTTTCGGGCAACGAACGCGCGCGCCGAACCAGGTTCTGCAGCTCGGTCTCGCTCTGGCCGGGCTCGCAGTAGACGAACATCTCGACCTTTTCGAACTGGTGGCCGCGCTTGATACCGCGGACGTCGCGGCCGGCGCTCATCTTCTCGCGGCGAAAGCAAGGGGTGTGGGCGACGAAGCGCTGGGGAAGCATCCCCGCCGGGATGATCTCGTCGCGGTAGAAGTTGACGAAGGCGACCTCGGCGGTGGGGATGAAGTAGAAGTCCTCTTCGGCGTCGCGATAGAGGTTGTCGTAGAACTTGGGGAGCTGGCCGGAGGCAAAGAGCGACGCCTCGCTGAGCATGTTGGGGAGGTAGCACTCGGTGAAGCCGTCAGCGGTGTGCTCATTGAGGTAGAACTGGATGAGCGCGCGCTGGAGTCGGGCGACCTGGCCCTTGAGCAGGTAGAAGCGGCTGCCGCTCATCTTCACGCCACGCTCGAAGTCGATACCGTCGAGGATCGCGCCGATCTCCCAGTGAGGACGGGGCTGGAAATCGAATCTCGGGGCCTCGCCGGAGACTTCGATTTCGACGTTGCCGCTCTCGTCCGGCCCCAGAGGCACGTTTGGGTCAAGGATGTTTGGAATCTCGGACAGGTTGGCCTGGAGCTCGGACTCGAGCGCGCGAAGCTGCGCGTCGAGCGTGTCGATGCGGTCGCCGACGGCGCGCATCTCGGCGATACGCGCTTCCCGATGCGCTTTCTCCTTCGCTGCTCCAATTTCCTTGCTGACGGTGTTGCGCTGCGCGCGCAGCGCCTCGACCTCGCCGAGGAGGGCGCGGCGGCGGTCGTCGAGCTGGAGGATGAAATCGATGGGCGCCGAGCTGTTCCGGCGGAGAATGTCGCCTTTCACGCGGTCGGTGTTTTCGCGGATGAATTGGACGCTGAGCATGCTATTTCCCTCGTGAAGCGGCGGCGATGGCGCGAACGCCGAGGAGGCGGACGTCCTCGGCGACCGGGACGAGCGTACCATCGGGTGCGGGGAGCGAAAACGCGGCCTGGAGCTCGTTCGCCGCGAGCCAGCGGTGGCTGCCGTGGGGGATCGGCGCTTCGAAATCGAGCGACTTCTCGGCCAGCGGGCGCGTGAAGTAGACATGATCGACATGCTGGTGGAACGGCTGGTCCGGGCGAACGATGTCCTCGACGAGGATGACGGCAGGAGGCGGCAGGACGAGCGGGCCGGCGCAAACGAGGAGGTCAGGCGGCGGGATGACGGCCACTTCGATCCCGCTCTCTTCCAGCGCCTCGCGGCAGGCGGCCTGGACCGGGTCTTCGTTGGGCTCGCAGTGGCCACCCGGGGGGAGCCACATCCGCAGCTTGTGGTGCCAGAGCAGGAGAGTGTGCCCGCGAGCGACCACGTAAGCGGTCGCGGTGAAGTGGCGTTCGAAGGAATCGAGGGGCAGCTGCCCGGTCACTCTTTCAGGCTCTTGAGTTGGGGGAAGAGGATGACGTCGCGGATCGAGGGCTGCTCGGTGAGGATCATGAGCAGGCGATCGATGCCGATGCCGAGACCGCCGGTGGGGGGCATGCCGTGTTCGAGGGCGAACATGAAGTCCTCGTCGAGCATCTCGACCTCGTCGTCGCCGGCGTTGCGCAGTTTGAGCTGCTCGTCGAAGCGGGAGCGCTGGTCAATCGGATCGTTGAGCTCGGTGTAGGCGTTGCCGGCCTCGAAGCCGCCGATGAAGGCCTCGAACCGCTCGACGAGGCGCGGGTTGCCGGGCTTGCGCTTGGCCAGCGGCGAGAGCTCCACCGGATAATCGAGCAGGAAGGTCGGCTGGATGAGCCTGGGCTCGACGTAGTGGCTCATGGCGGTGTCGACGAGCTTGCCCCAGCCACCGGTCTCCGGGATTGCGGGAAGGCCACGGCGGCGAAGCTCGACGCGAAGGGCGGCTTCGGTCGGGAACTCGTCGAGCTCGAGCCCGCCATGTTCGCGCAGAGCGTCGTGCAGGGTAATGCGCCGCCAGGGCGGGGTGAGGTCGATTTCGTCGCCACGGAAGTTGAAGACCATGCTGCCGAGAGCCTCGTGGGCGACGGTGCTGACCATCTCTTCGACGAGGCGGGCAATGTCGTAGTAGTCGGCGTAGGCCTGGTAGAGCTCGAGCATGGTGAACTCGGGGTTGTGCTTGGTGCTCAATCCCTCGTTGCGGAAGATGCGTCCGAGCTCGTAGACGCGCTCGAATCCGCCGACGACGAGGCGCTTGAGGTGCAGCTCGAGGCTGATGCGGAGGAAGCGCTCTTCGTCGAGGGCGTTGAAGTAGGTCTTGAACGGACGAGCGGCGGCGCCGCCGGGTTCTTCCTGGAGGACAGCCGTCTCGACTTCGAGGAAACCGCGGGCATCAAGGAAGCGGCGGATGGCGGAGACAACGCGGCTGCGGGTGGTGAAGACGCGGCGGGTCTCTTCGTTGGCCATCAGGTCGAGGTAGCGGTGGCGCTGGCGGGCTTCGACGTCGGCTAGGCCATGGTACTTTTCGGGCGGTGCGTGGAGGGCCTTGGCGAGCATGGTCCAGGAGGTGGCGCCGACGGTTGGCTGGCCGGTGCGGGTTTTCATCGGGACGCCGTGGACGCCGACGAAATCGCCAAGGTCGACCAGCCGGAGCGACTCATACCAGTGACCGCCAAGGGCGTTCTGGCGGAGGAGCACCTGGATCCTGCCGCTGCCGTCGAGAAGATCAATGAAGGTGGCCTTGCCCATGTCGCGACGGGCGACAACCCGCCCGGCGACGTCGACTTCGACGCCGCCGGCATGGTCGGAGCCCTCGGCGAAGGCTTCGACGATGGCGGTTACGTCAGCCGCTGTGTGCGTGCGGGTTGAGCGGGGCGGATAGGGATCAACGCCAGCGGCGCGGAGGGTGTCGAGCTTGGCAACGCGCTGGGCCATGAGTTCATCCACGGGTCACCTCCCGCGCCCAGGGGCGCTTTCGGGCAATCGAGCCAAGAAAAAGGCCGCCCGAAGGCGGCCAGGAGTCCATCGCAGGCCGCGGCGGCGGTTAGTAGATCTTGAGTACTTTGACCTTGATCACGCCTTTGGGGACGTGGACATCGACGGTTTCACCGACGGATTTGCCGAGCAGGGCCGAGCCGACGGGTGATTCGTTGGAAATCTTGCCCTTGGCGGCGTCGGCTTCGGGAGCGCCAACAATCTGATAGTGGCGTGGCGTGCCGTCCTGGTCGACTTCGACGCCGCTTCCAAGGACGACGCGGCCGGCCTGGTGAGCGGAGCTTTCGTCGATGATGGTGGCACGGCGGAGGAGGTCTTCGACCTCGATGATGCGGCCCTCGATCATCCCCTGCTCTTGCTTGGCGTCGTCGTACTCGGCGTCATTCTGGCTGGTGCCCTGCTGCTGCGCGTCGTGGATGCGCGCGGACACGTCACGGCGGCGGGCGAGGAGATCCTCGAGCTCCTGCTCCAGCTTTGCCTTGCCTTCACGCGTGAGTGGAACCGGCCTGTCTGTCATGTCGTACCCTGTGCTGCATCCGGAGCAAAAAAAGCGACTGAGGCCCAAATGCCCTCAGTCACAGGCAGTATAACGACGGCTGGCAAACGGCCGCAATCGACGGGAGACAGGGGAAGCCGCGGGTGAGCATGGAAGACGGGCCCTGGCAGGCACGGGAGCGGCGCGCAACAGACGGGCTGGACTGGTCGCATTCGCCGGAAGCGCCGGACGGCGCAGAGCAACGCGTGAGCCTTGCCGAGGACGGCGAGAGCCAAGAAGCAGACCGGCCGGGGGAGGCGCCGGCGCCCCCACCTGCGCCGGCGGCCGTCCGCAGCGGACCGGGATGGGGAGCGCTGTTGGGATCGGCGGGAGGGGCCGCGATTCTGGGCGGGCTCATTTCGGGAATCGTGGTGGCGTTGGCCGCGGGCGGCGCCGATGCGGGCAGGAGCCAGGACACCACGACCGGCTCCGCCGCGACGGTGGCCGCGCAGCCACTGACTGTCGAGCAGACCAGCGTGATCACAGACGTCGCGGCGAGGACGCGGCCCGGTGTTGTGCGCGTGGACAGCACGCGGCATACGGCGACCGGCGGCGTTGAACAGGACGTCGGGAGCGGCATCGTGCTGGACACGGATGGGCACATCCTGACGAATGCGCACGTGGTGCTGGACACGGAGATGTTGAAGGTCACGCTCAGTGACGGGACGGCCCGGCCGGCGATCCTGATAGGAGATGACTACCCGTTCACGGACGTGGCGGTCCTCCAGATCAGCCCGGGCAAGCTGACGCCACTGGAGCCGGGGGATTCGACGGCGCTGAAGCTGGGCGAGACGGTGATCGCGATTGGAAATCCGCTGGCGGAATTCGACGGAAGCGTGAACGTAGGCGTGGTGAGCGGGCTGAACCGGCACCGGACGCTTGACGACGTGCGCCAGGACGGGCTCATCCAGATAGACGCGGCGGTGAACAACGGGAATAGCGGGGGTGCGCTGCTGAACCTTGCCGGGCAGTTCGTTGGGATGCCCACGGCGGTTTTGCGGGAAACGGCAGGCGGCTTGCCGGTCGAGGGCATCGCCTTCGCGCTGCCGACGAGCCGGTTCCTGCCGATCGCGCGCAGGATCATCGCGGACGGGAGCTCGTACCCCCGGCCGAGCATCGGGGCTGAGACACGGGATCTCACGCCGGAAATCCGGCAGCGGCTGCGCGGGACATCAGCGACAGATGGGGCGATCGTCGCGTCGATCGAAGCAGCTGGCCCGGCTGCGGCGGCGGGGATCCAGGTGGGCGACGTTATCACAATGTTCGGCGGGGAGGTGATCAACGCGGATCGCCCGTTCTTGAACGCCCTGGGCGCGCACCAACCGGGGGAGACCGTGCGAGTTGTCTTCAACCGCAATGGCCGGATAATCGAGACCGATGTTCGACTTTCCAAACGGGCCTAGCGCCCGTTCCCCCCGGCAACGGGCGCGCGGGCGATGACGCGCCGCGGCGGACAACTGCCCTGGGGACAGCGGGGAGCCGGTGGCCTCTATGGAAGCGAGCCGAGGCGCGGGTATGGGCGCCTGGCGATCATGGCGCTCATCGTGGTTGGCGTGCTGGGGCTGGGGTACCTGCTGTTCACGAAGGTCTTTGGCGGCGCTTCGTGCGACAAGTACTACTGCGAGAGCGGCCAGGATCTGGGGGCGCCGGCCGGCTTCGAGTTGGTGACCAAGGTGTTCGAGTTCAACAAGACCAAGGGCTCCATCGCGGCGGGGACTCCGGTCGACATCCGCCTGCCGGTGGCGAAGGCGACGACCGACGCGCGGAACCTGAGCTTCTATCAGTACCTGGCGGAGACAAAGACGTGGGAGCCGGTGACGCCGGCGCGGCTCGATCCGCAGGGAAAGGAAGTCTCGGCCACGCTGACGAGCGCGCCGAAAGTGATCGCGGTGCTGCGCCGAAATGCGCCAGGCGGGATGGTGATCGCCTACTTGCCGCACAACGGGACGCTGCACCACGATGCGGTCGGCAAGATCACGATGCTGCACACGCTGGACTTCACGCCGGCGGCGGACGGGGGGGTGGACGGCGAGCTGAGCGCGGTGAAAGCCGACCCCTCGTTCCAATGGATCCCGACAATCTCGGCGCGGGGCGACGTGAAGGGCCAACTGCCGATCGTGCAGGGCATCCTGAACTCGGCGAAGACCCGTTCGGCGCACGTGCAGGCGATCGTGAAGAAGGTGAACGACGCGGGCCTGGCGGGGATCGACATCGAGTACCTGGACCTGACGGTGAACGAGCGAACGTCGTTCGCGCTGTTCATCAGCGAGCTTTCGCAGGTTCTGCACAGCCAGAACAAGCAATTGACCGTGACGGCGCCGCCGCCGCTGAAGAACCAGGACCGATTCGAAGAGGGTGGCTACGACTGGGCGGAGATCGGAAAAGACGCGGACGTGGTCCAGATCGCACCGTACCGTGACCAGGGCAAATACCGGACGGACATGCCGGCGATTCTCCAATACCTGGCGGGGCAGGTGCAGCCGAGCACGCGGTTGGTGTTGACGGTCACGCCTTACGCGACGCAGAAGGACGACACGGGTTTGCACCCGATGCGTGTGACGGACGCGATGAGCATTGCGACGAAGCTCGCGGTCCAGGGTGAGAAGCTGCAGACGGGTTCGCAGGTGATTGTGTCGGGCGTGAATATCAACAAGGAGGACGGCCGCAGCGGGATTGCCTGGGTGCCAGAGGTCGCCTGCGTGGCGTTCACCTACGAGCAGAACGGGGGGCGGACGGTCTGGCTGGAGAACTTTTTCAGCATTGGCTTCAAGCTGCAGTACATCGATCAGTTCAAGCTGGGCGGCGTCGCGGTCGAGGATGCCAGCGACGACATCTACCTTGGGAACATCTGGACGGCGCTGGTGCCGTATATCTCGAGCGGGCAGCCGATCCTGATGCAACCGAATCCTCAGGACCTGCAGCCGAAGTGGACGACGAGCAAAGGTTCGTTCGAAGACAGCCGCAAGGGGTACATCAAATGGAGCACGCCGGCAGAGGCGGGGACGTACACGGTCACGCTGACGCTGAGCGACGGGGTGGCGTTGTTCCAGAGCGAGCTGCCGGCAAACGTGCAGCCGCGCGACACCCGGACACCGGTGGCGGGATCGCCCACGCCGGGAGGCTAAGGATGGCCGGAGCGCGCTTGCGGGTAACGGGCGGGAGCGCGCGGGGCACGCCGCTGGCCGAGCCGCGGGGCGTGCGGTTGCGGCCGACCTCGGGCCTGGTTCGGGAGGCGGTGTTCAACATCCTGGGGGACTTGGTGGAAGGCGCGCGCGTGCTCGATCTCTATGCGGGAACGGGAGCGCTGGGGATCGAGGCGCTGAGCCGGGGAGCGGCGCGGGCGACGTTCATCGAAGCGGAGGCGGCATCGTGCCAGGCGATTGTGCAGAGTCTGGCGAGAACGGGCTTCGGCGAACGCGGAACCGTGTTCCGGGGGAAGCTGCCGGGGGCTTTGAGCGGCGCCCCAGGGCCGTTCGACCTGGTGCTGATGGATCCGCCCTACCACGAGGAAACGGCGGCGGAGACGCTGAACCTGCTGGCGGAACGAATGGCCGCGGGCGGGATGGTCGTCTACGAGCACGGAAGCAAGTACAATCCGCCGGAACGCCCGAAAGGTCTGGTCCAATCGGAGCGTCGTGTCTACGGCGACAGCGCAGTGGCGCTGTATGCGCTGCAGGAGGGGGAATGAGGATCGCAGTCTTCCCGGGGGGCTTCGACCCGGTCACGAACGGGCACCTGGACCTGGTAACGCGGATGACGCACCTCTTCGACCGAGTGATTGTCGCCGTGGTGAAGGGCCGGGATAAGGCGGGGATGTTCACGTGGGAGGAGCGGATCGAAATGTTCCGGAAGGCCGTCGAGCACCTGCCCCAGGTAGAGGTCGAAGGGTTCGACGAAATGACGGTTGAATTCGCGAACCGAAAAGGGGCAGTTGCAATCGTGCGCGGGATCCGGGCGGTAAGCGATTTCGAGGCTGAGTTCGACATGGCGCTGATGAACCGAAAGATGGCGCCACACCTGGAATCGGTGTACCTGATGGCGAACCAGGATTTCCTGTACATCAGCGCGAGCAGGATCCGGGAAGTTTCGAAACTTGGCTACGACGTGGCAGAGCTTGTGCCGACGCATGTGAGCACGGCGATCCGCGAAAAGCTAGGCCAGGGGTAGCGGGAGCGCGGCGCGCAACCGGTGGAAATCCTCGATCTGATCGACAGTCTCGAAGAACTCGTCATCCAGGCGAGGCGGCTTCCTGTTGGTGGCAACCTCGTGGTGGACCGCAAGCGGATGCTTGACGTGATCGATCAGATGCGGCTGTCGGTTCCGGCGGACATGCGGCAGGCGCAACAGATCCTGGAGATGCGCGATCAGGTTCTGACGGACGCACACGAGAAGGCGCAGGAGACTGTGGCGCGGGCAGAGGAAGAGCGAGCGCGACGGGTGGAGGAGAACTCGATCCTGCGGGAAGCGCAAGAGCGCAGCCGTCAGATGTTGATGGACACGGAAGCGCGGGCGCGGCAGACGATCGCGGAAGCAGACGCGACGGCAGCAGCACACCTGAGCGAGGCGGCGGAAGCGGCAACGCGACAGTTAGACGACGCGGATCAGTACGCGCTGGAGGTGCTCCACCGTCTTGAGAATCAACTGCAAGCGTTCTTGGAGTCGATCCGGATGAGCATCGGGAGCCTGCAAGAGAAGCGCTGACTCCACCCGACGGTTGAACATCGCACAGGGGCGCGGGTTCACGTGATCTTTCCGCTGAAGCGGTCCGTATGCAGTGGTTTTTCGCGGACTTTTCGCGTATGTTCTCTGTGCACCACGTGTGGGCCGTACTTTCGCGCAACGAAAGCGTGCCGCCGGGACGACACTTACGAAGAGGAAAACGATGGCTGAATTCGCTGTAATCAAGGAATCGGATGCGCCGCGCCCATCGCGCCAGACGGGACGGCTCGCCGCTCGGATGCGCGAGTACGAGAAGTTCGTGGAAGGCGTGCCGGCCGGCAAGGTTGGCAAGCTGACTCCGGCCCGCGGCGAGACTCCGCGAGGCGTGGCGTTGCGCGTGAGCCGCGCCGCGAAGCGGATGAACCGATCGATCAACACCTGGGTGGTCGACGACGTGGTCTACTTCACGGGGGCGTAGAGAGCGAGCTTCGCCGTGCGCAAACCAAGAGGCGGGATCGTTGGATCCCGCCTCTGTTGTTGTTGGGACGACCGAGAAGGCTCTCAGTTTCGCTCGCGAGTGACCGTCCGTTCCTCGGTGGTGGGAACGAAGGCGAAGCTGGGAGCCTGGCGGCTGCCGCGCGTTGGAGCAGGCTCTGGGGCGGGGCCGCCGTTGGTGCGACGCTCGCCGCCCCAACTGGGCCCGCGGGCGCTGCTGGTAGAGGCGGCGGCCGGAGCAGCCTCGGGTACAGTCGCGAGTGTTTCGGGCGCGGCAGGATTCTCGACTGCCAGGGGGAGTGCCGGCGTTCCCGTGAAAGGCGCCGCCTCGACGGTCCCACTCAGAGAAGCGCCTTCTTCGACAACGAGCGTGGCCGCCTTGATCGTGCCGGTGACAACGGCCGTGGCGGTGAGGAGGAGGCGTCCACTGCAGACAACGTCGCCATCGACACGGCCACGAATGAGCGCGTCGCGGGCTTCGACGCGAGCCCTGGCGGACGCTCCCTGCTCAACGATGAGGGTGCCGCGGCAGACGATCTCGCCGCTGACGGCGCCCTGGACGCGCAGGTCGTGGTCCGTCTCGTACTTGCCATCGAATGTGGAATGAGCGTCGACGAGGCTCTCCGCGCGGGGAGCAAGCTCGGCTTCGGCTTCGGCCCGCGGACGGGGCCGTGGCGTTGGTTCGGGGCGGCGCGCGAGCGATTCGTCCTCGGCGGCCTCGAACTCGTCGTCGTAATGGAGGTTGGGATCGCTGAATTGCGGATCGTGAGGGTTCTTCTTCAATTGCATAGAGCCTCCTGGAATCCTGCTCAAACGACGCTCGGGCGGCGCAGACGCGTTGGAAGCGCCTCGGGCACTGGCACCATAGACGGGGCCTCCCATGGCTGTCCAGCCGTCCGTAAAGCTGCTCCAGACGTGCACGCGCGAACTGACCGAAGCTAAGCGGGCGGCCCCGGGGGTCAGCCGACCTCGTTGAGAAGCGGCTCGTTGCGGGCCCAGCGCGCAAGATTTTCACAAAAGATGGCGAGCTGGCGCGACTCGTTGCCGGCGGAGATCGCAGAGTTGTGCGGCGTGACGATGACGTTCGCCAGGCTCCAGAGGGGCGATTCGGGCGGGAGCGGCTCAGGCGTGGTCACGTCGAGGTATGCGCCGCCGAGGTGGCCAGAGCGGAGCGCGTCGATCATGGCGTCCTGGTCGACGACTTCGCCGCGGGCGACGTTGAGCAGGCGGGCGCCACGGGGAAGCGCGGCAATGACCGCGGCGTTGATGGCGCCCCTGGTTTCGGGAGTGAGCGGGCAGGCAAGGGCGAGCCAATCGGCCCGGCGAATGACTTCGTGGAGTGCCGAGGGAGGAACGAGCTCGTGGACGGGATCGCCGGCCTGCCGGGGGCTGCGGCGGACGCCGACGACGTGGAGGCCGAGGGCAAGCGAGAGCCGCGCGATCTCCTTGCCGATGGCGCCGAGGCCGAAGACGACGATCGTCTGGGTCTCGAGATCGGCCGGGAGGGGCGGACCGAGGGGCGTCCACTCGTGACGCCGTTGCGCCTCGCCCCAGGCGAGGAAGGGGCGAGCGAGCATGAGCATGCCGGCAATCGCCGTCTGGGCGATGGGCCGGGCAGTCGAGCCGGACGAGGTGGTCAGGCGGACGCCGCGCTCCAGCAGGCGAGCGAAGACGGGCGCGTCGGTGCCGGCGTTCATGAGGTGGAGCCACTTGAGGTTTGGCGCACCCTGGGTGGCGGCGAAGAACGAGCGGCTGTAGTCGGGAAAGACGTCGGCGCTGAAGAAGGAGAAGTCGACGCGGGCAAGATCGCCGGGGCCGAGCCTGGCTTCTGGATCGGCGGGGAGCAGGATCGGATCGAGCGGAAGGCCCGCAGCCGCGGCAGAGCCACGAATGTCGTCGCCCGCCCACTCCATCAAGCGTCTCGAACACAGGAATCCGGCCACGGCGTACCTCCGCAAGAATTGCGCACGGATTATGGCGAATGGCGGCCGCCGGCGCTCAGACGACGAGGTTGAGGATCTTCCCGGGCACGTAGATCACGCGGCGCGGTTGCTTGCCGTCGAGCCACTCGCCGATCTTCGGGGAAGCGAAGGCGGCATCGCGAGCCTCGGCTTCGCTGGCGCCGGCGGGAAGGACGAGACGGTCGCGAACCTTGCCGTTGACCTGGACGACGACCTCGATCTCGTCGTCGCGGGCGAGATCGGGGTCGAACGATGGCCAGCGCTGGAAATGCACGCTGTAGGAGCGCCCCGCGAGCTGCCAGAGCTCCTCGGTGATGTAGGGCGCGAGGGGAGCGGTGAGCAGGATGGTGCTCTCGATTGCTTCGTTCCAGGCGGCGGTGTCGCAACTGCCCGCTTCGCGAGCCTTCTGGATGGCGGACGTATGCTCCATCAGCCGCGAAATCATGGTGTTGAAGCTGAAGCGCTCGACGTCGCCGGTAACCGCTCTGATCGTCTTGTGGGTGACCCTGCGAAGGGAACGGGCGGCATCGGACTCGGGTTCAGCGACGAGGGCCGGCGGCTCGGTGACGACGGTCCAGAGGCGGTTGAGCCAGCGGACGATGCCGGCCATGCCCGTTGGGTTGTAGGGGCCGCCCTGTTCCCAGGGGCCGACGAACATGAGCTGGCAGCGAAAAGCGTCGGCGCCGTACTTGTCGACCTGGTCGTCGGGCGCGACAACGTTGCCGCGGCTCTTGGACATGCGGTTGCCGTCGGGGCCGAGGATGACGCCCTGGTTGAAGAGGCGGAGGAACGGCTCGCCGCCTTCGACGAGCCCCATGTCGCGGGCGGCTTTCCAGAAGAAGCGCGAGTAGAGCAGGTGCATGACGGCGTGCTCGCCGCCGCCGGTGTACTGATCGACCGGGAGCCACTGGCGCGCGGCGTCGGTGGAAAACGGTCGTTCAGGATTGTGCGGATCCGCGAAGCGCATCTGGTACCAGCTGGAGCACATGAAGGTGTCCATCGTGTCGGTCTCGCGGCGGGCGGGCTTGCCGTCGATCGGGCAGGGCACGTTGACCCATTCGTCGATCTGGGTGAGCGGCGACTGGCCGGTGGGCTCGAACCTGACGTTCCTGGGAAGAAGGACCGGCAGGTCAGATTCGGGAACCGGAACGGCGCCGTGTTCCGGGCAGTGGATCATCGGGATCGGGGCGCCCCAGTAGCGCTGGCGCGAGATCAGCCAGTCGCGGAGGCGGTAGTTGACCGTTCGCTCGCCGAAACCCCGCTCCTCGGCGTAAGCCGAGACGCGGTCGAACGCCTCGGCGTCCGGCGTGCCGTCGAACGGGCCGGAATTGATCATGCGGTCGCCGTGAGCGTAGGCGGCGGTCAGCGGCTGGCTGGTGTCGACCTCGGGGTGGCTGAACACCGGGATGACCTCCAGCCCGTACTTGCGGGCGAAGGCGAAATCACGTTCGTCGTGGGCCGGGACGGCCATGATGGCGCCGGTGCCGTAGGTGACGAGGACGTAATCGGCAATCCAGATCGGGATGCGCGCGCCGTTGAACGGGTTCACGGCATAGGCGCCCGTGAAGACGCCCGTCTTCTCCTTCTCGGTGGAGAGGCGCTCGATCTCTGTCTGGCGGGCGGTCTGCGAGACGTAGTTCGCGACCGCCTCACGTTGCGCGGGGGTGGTGATCCGCTGGACGAGCGGGTGTTCGGGCGCGAGCACCATGAAGGTGGCTCCGTAGACGGTGTCGGGGCGGGTGGTGAAGACCGTGATCGGCTCGTCAACGCCCGCGGCATCGACTGCGAAGGTGAGGCGGGCGCCCTCGGAACGGCCGATCCAGTTCGTCTGGCGCGTCCGGATGCTCTCGGGCCAGTCGACGTCGTCAAACTTCAGCAGCTCTTCGGCGTAGGCGGTAATGCGGAAGAACCACTGCGTGAGAAAGCGGCGTTCGACGACGTCGTCGGAGCGTTCGCAGCGGCCGTCAACAACCTGCTCGTTGGCGAGGACGGTCTGGCAGCCTGGGCACCAGTTCGCGGCGGCTTCGGCGCGATAGGCGAGGCCCCGGTTGTAGAGCTGGAGGAACCACCACTGGGTCCATTTGTAGTAGTCGGGCGAAGCGGTGACGACCTCGCGGTCCCAGTCGAAACTCGCGCCCATGAGGCGGAGCTGCGACCGCATGCGATCGACGTTGGCGAAAGTCCACTCGGCGGGATCGATCCCGCGCTTGATCGCGGCGTTTTCGGCGGGGAGGCCGAAGGCGTCGAAGCCCATGGGGAACATGACGTTGTGGCCCTGCATGCGGCGGTACCGGGCGGCGGCGTCGCTGGGAGCCATCGCGTACCAGTGGCCGGTATGCAGGTCGCCCGAGGGATACGGGAACATGGTGAGGGCGTACCACTTCGGGCGCGGGTCGTCGTCGGGCGCGTGGTAGAGGTTGTCAGCCTGCCAGCGCTCCCGCCACTTGTTTTCGAATGCGTGAAAGTCATAGCGATCGGCCATGATCGAGTACCTCGGGAGATGCTTGAGGGAACGGCCGGGTGGGCGGCCAGGGTCTGGGGACGCCCCGCCGGCTACGCGCCGCGGGGCAGGAGAAGGCCGAGCGAGCGTCCGAGGGAGACGCGGGGCCGCGCGCCAGCGGCTGAGCGGTGGCTGCGGGACGGCCTGGTGGAGCCGGATGCGGGGAAAGGCCGGCGAATCGACACCAATCAAACCTCGATGCGGCTGAAAGAGCCGCGAATGGACCGCCAGCGACACGCGGCGGCCCGCCCATAGTACCTGAATCTAGGCGGGAGAGTCATCGGAGCCGAGGTCGGCCAGTTCGGGCGGGGGCGCTTCCCGTTGCAGGCGCTCGCGCGACTCCGGCGAAACCCGATGAGGGCGGCCGTGGGCGAGGACATAGTCGGAAACGGGCGCGAGCTCGAGCAGGCCAATGACGGTGACCGAGATGAGAATGGCGGCCAACCAGAGATGCGTGCCGGCCATCAGACCAACGGCGGCCATCACCCAGATCGTCGCGGCCGTGGTGACGCCCTTGATGTTGTTGCCGCGCTGGAAGACCAGGCCCGCGCCAAGGAAGCCAATCCCCTAGACGATGTTCGACGCGATCCTGTCGTCGCCGAAGCTGTTGCTCACTTCGGTGAACAACGCGGCGCCCGCGCAGACCAGCGCGTTCGTGCGCATGCCGGCCTCGTGACCGCGGTATTCGCGTTCGAGCCCGACGATGCCGCCAAGCACCAACGCGAAAAGAACCCAGAGGAACGACTGGAACTGGTCGCCGTTACTGAGATGGACGGGCACCCGGCTACCCCCTGTCGTGAGCGATGAGGAGGGTCTCGAAGTTCCGCTCGTGGGAACAGAGACGGCAGGTGAGGTACCAGACCCAAATGGCGGCTGGAGCTTTGCCGTATTTCTCGGTCGCAACGTCGTGCATTTCGTCGGCGAGCTTTTGCATCTGGCCCCAGGGCGCTTCAACGAGCCTCGTGTAGGCGACCCCCCCGGGGACGTAGACACCGCGCGCGCCGGGCGCGGCCCCGTCGACCTCGAGGAGCAGCGGGCGGCGGAATCGGCCGGCGCCGAGAAGCACCATGGGGTCGGCGGGAACGGAGAGCTCCAGTTTGCGCGCCCTCGCTTCCAGACCTGTCTTCGCGCCGATGTAGCCGACAGGGACGCCCAGGACGGCGTTGACGGTCGTACGGAGGAAAGCAATGTCGGACCAATCGCTTTCGACGTCGTGCCAGTCGTCGCGCGCGAGGCGCGGACAGGCGCAGTCGGCGGGTTCCGCGGGCTCCGTCGTAGGGGCCTGTTGCCTTCGGTCGACCCGGACGCGGCGTCGCTCGGTCATGCGGGAAGGATAGCCGAGCTCCGGGCAACCATCATCGCGGCGAGCGCAGGAAGGACGACGTCACCCTCGACGGGGCGGCCTTCGGCCTGGCGTTCCGTTGCGAGGATGACCTTGTCGTAGCCGGGCGGGAGCGTGAGCATGCGGTCCTCGGTGGCCGTGTTGACGGCGACAAGGACGGGGCGTTCGCCAGGGCAGTGGCGCGTGAAGGCGAAAACGTCCGGCGCGGTGTCAATCTCGACGTAGTTGCCGCGCTGGAGGGACAACTCGCCGCGGCGGAGCCAGATGGCGCGCCGATGGAGCGCAAGGAGCGAGTCGGGATCGTTCTCCTGGACTTCAACCGAGATCTCGGCGGGGCCGAAGGGCAGCCAGGGCTCGCCGGTGGTGAAGCCGCGACCCGGAGAAGCGTCCCACTGCATGGGCGTTCGCTCGGGATCGCGGCCGAAGTAGCGGAAGCGCGCGGGATCCTGGAGCCGATCCTCGGGGATGTCGGCGTCGGCCATGCCGATCTCTTCGCCGTAGTAGACGAAGGGCGTCCCGCGAAGGCCCATCAGGAGCACGACCGAGGCGAAGGCGCGATCGAGTCCGCGGCCATCGAGGTCGTGGCGGGAGATGAAACGCGGTCGGTCGTGATTCGCGAGGGCGTAGCAGGGCTGCGAGCCCGGGGGCAGCGCAGACTCAGCATTGGCAACGATGCGGCGGAGCGTCGCCGCGTCCCATTGCGTATACCCGGTGAACGGCTCGACCTCGTGGATCAGCTGGAAGTTGAACGCCAGGTGGAGGCCGTTGAGCGCGGCTCCGCCGTAGAAGCGGGCGAGCTCCTCGGCGGTGCCGAAGACTTCGCCAACGGCCATGCGATCGTCGTACTCGTCGAGCACCGCGCGGATGCCCTCGACGGCAGCGAACACGTCGGGGTAGTTGCGGTTGTTGACCCAGAGCTGCTGCATGCGCTCGGCGCCCTCGGGCTGCCAGTTCGGGTTGGGTGGGTTATCCGCGAGATCAGGGTGCTTGAGGATCATGCCCATGACGTCGATGCGGAAGCCGTCGATCCCACGATCGAGCCAGAAGCGAAGCACGTTGTGCATCGCCTCGACGACCTCGGGGTTGCGCCAGTTGAGGTCGGGCTGCTCACGGAGGAAGGAGTGGAGGTAGTACTGGCCCGTCGCTTCGTCGTACGACCAGGCCGGGCCACCGAAGACGGAGCGCCAGTTGTTCGGGAGGGAGCCATCGGGCTTCTGGCCGCGCCAGATGTACCAGTCGCGTTTCGGGTTGCGGTGGCTGGAGCGCGACTCGACGAACCAGGGATGCTGGTCGGAGGTGTGGTTCGGGACGTAGTCGAGAAGGACGCGAATGCCGCGCGCGTGGCATTCGGCGATCAGGCGGTCCATCGTGGCCAGGTCGCCGAACTCTGGCGCGACATCGCAGTAGTCGCTGACGTCGTAGCCGAAGTCCTTCATGGGCGAAGGGAAGGTGGGCGAGAGCCAGATGGCGTCGACGCCGAGGGAGGCTGCGGTACCGTCATTCAGGTAGTCGAGGCGATCGATCAGTCCCTGGAGGTCACCGACGCCGTCGCCGTTGGAATCCTGGAAGCTTCGCGGGTAGACCTGGTAGACGACCGCATGCCGCCACCACTCGTTGCCGGCAGCGGCCATGGCTCAGGCGCCCAGGGAGCGGAGGTGCGCGAGGATCGCGGGCTGCTCCTGGAGAAGGGCGACGGAAACCATGATCAGCGAATCGGGGTGTGCGCCGGACTCCGCCCGCTGGCGAAGGACGTAGGAGCCAACTTCGACAGCCAGGGCCTGGCGCGTTTCGGGGGTGTCGTCGCGGCCGAGCTCCCGCGTGAGGAAGCGGGCGGCGGCGTCATTGAGGAGGACGGCGCATTCCTTCGCGTGGCGGCCGGGGATGCCGACGGAGAAGTTGGCCTGCGTCATGCCCCAGATCTCGGTACCGGTTCCGGGGCCCTCGTAGCGAACGGTGATCTCGGACGGGGCGGTGCTGGTCATTCTCGTTCTCCGGGCATGGCGATCTTGAGGGTGTCTGGCATCTGGCCGAGGAGCTGGACGCGCGTCTGGACGCGCGTCTGGAGACCCCAGACGTTGATGAAGCCGACGGCCGCCGACTGGTCGTAGGTGTCGCCGCGATCATAGGTAGCGAGACCGCGGTCGTACAAGGACTCGTCGGCCTTTCGGCCGACGACCGTGGCCGTCCCGCGCTGGAGGCGGACACGGATGGTGCCGCTGACGTGGCGCTGGGTGCTGGCGACGTAGGCGGCGATGTCCTGGTGGTGGGCGCTGAACCAGAGGCCGTTGTAGATGAGCTCGGCGTACTCGGTGGCGACGTGCTTCTTGAGCTTGAGCTGCTGCTTCGAGAGGGTCATGCCCTCGAGCGCGCGATGGGCGGCGTGGAAGATCGTGGCTGCGGGCGCCTCGTAGATCTCGCGGCTTTTGATGCCGACGAGGCGGTCCTCGACGTGGTCGATGCGGCCAACGCCGTAGCGGCCGCCGAGATCGTTCAGCCTGGTAACCATCTCGACGGGGCCGATCTCGTCTCCGTTGAGTGAGACGGGCATGCCGTGCTGGTAGGCGATGTCGAGGTAGGCGGGCTCGGCCGGGGCGCTCTCGGGCGAGACGGTCCACTCGTAGGCGTCGGGCGGCGGCTCCTGCCAGGGATCTTCGAGGACGCCGGCCTCGGCGCTGCGGCCCCACATGTTTTCGTCGATGCTGAACGGCCCTTTGTCTCCCCAGGGGATGTCGACGCCGTGCTCGCGGAGGTATTCGATCTGCATCTCGCGGGCCATCGCGTTTTCGCGCGTGGGGGCGACGATCTTGAGCGACGGGTCGAGCGTCTGGATGCCGACGTCGAAGCGGACCTGGTCGTTGCCCTTGCCGGTGCAGCCGTGGGCGACCGCCAGCGCACCCTCTTCGTGCGCGACGTCGACGAGGAGCTTGGCCATGAGCGGCCGGGCGAGCGCGGTCGCAAGCGGGTAGGCGTCCTGGTACATGGCGCCGGCAGCGAGCGCCGGGAAGGCGAAGTAGCGGATGAAATCCTCGCGGGCGTCGATGACGCGGACCTTCACGGCGCCGGCGGCGAGCCCACGCGACTCGACGACGGGTTGCTCGCGGCTCTTGCCCACGTCGATGTTGAGGGCGACGACTTCGTAGCCCTGTTCGACGGAGAGCCACTTGATGGCGGTGGTGGTATCGAGGCCACCGGAGTAGGCGAGGACGAGCTTGGGCACGGCCGCTTCCTGTCGGGAGTCGCGCGCGAGCGAGCGGGACGCGCACTACGTCCAGTATCCCCCTGCCAGGGGATGCGGGGAACAGGAGTCAGTTGCCGAGCTCGGTCTTCGCCCTGCGGACGCCGTACTGCCAGGCAACAAGCACGTCGGCAGCGAGAACGACCACGAGAGCGACGGTCACTCCACCGACGAGCCCGTTTCCGAGCTTGCCCGCGAGGCTGAACGGCAGGAACGCAAGCCCGGCCATGACGACGGCGATGCCGCCAAAGATGAGGACGGGCGCGGCGGCGCGATGCGTCGCGGCCCAGTTCTCGTCGCTGCGCATCGTGTAGGGCGTGCGGATGCCGGCGAAGCCGTTGCGCGGCAGCCTGCCGACCAATCCGAGCCAGCCGAGCGCGACCAGGAGCAGGCCAGCGAGGGTCACCATGGCGAGGGCGACCGCCATCAGGCGCCACCCTCGGCGACGGAGGCGAGCTGCTTTTCGACGCTGGCGAAGGCGTCGCGCAGATCGGCCTCGGTGCGAAGCTGGCTAGTGTCGATCCCGGCTGCAAGGGGCGCGGTGACGGTTGCAGTTTCGCGGCCGTCGAAGGTGGCGACTCGCTTCGGGCGCGCATTCACGCGAAATTCGAAGACGTCGGGGCGGGTGTAGTGGCCGGCGTGGTCGGCGATCATCTTCTGGAGCATGACGCGGCCGAGGTTCGCCTTCGCGGTCAGGATGCCTTCCTCGTTGAGCAACGGGCCGGCGAGCAGATCGCCGTTTGGCCCGATGATTCCCGAGGCGCCGTCGCAGGGCGTGACCAGATGGCGGGTGCGGCCGTCGAGCTCCATGGACCACTCGCGAACGTCGTCGGGGAGATCCTGCTCGCGGAGAAGGCCGCCGGCCATGACGACGTACGCAGCGGACTGCATGGCAAACGCGCGCGAGAGGATCTCCTGGCGGGTGAACTGTCCGCCCGGCCAGGCGGCGGCGTGGACCTGGAGGCCCTGGGAGATGAGGGCGTAGCCGGGGAGGACCATCTGGTGCTCCCAGCAGTTGAGCCCACCGAGGCGGCCATAGGGGCGGTCGTAGAGGCGCAACGTGCTGCCGTCGCCTTCGCCCCAGACGGTGCGTTCGTACATCGTCGGCTTGAGCTTGCGGTGCTTGCCGAGGAGGACGCCTTCGCGTCCGATGAAGAGGAGGGTGGCGTAGACGCTGCCACCGGTCGTGCTGTCGCGCTCGGCAACCCCGATGACCACGTCCGTCCCCGCGCGGCGGGCGGCGGCGCAGAGAGCGTCGGTCGCGG
>JAKALX010000349.1 GCA_021823905.1 Chloroflexota bacterium
CGCACACGGCGGGGTATAGCACCGGGGCCGTGGTGGCCGCTCGCCGGCGTGGCCATCATGATGTTTGCACCCGGTCCCCGTAAGTCGCCTGACTTCTCCTTCAGCAGCACACCGGTTCACAACAGGTGGGTGCGCACTGACGAAGACCGAGCAAACACCCCCGGCACCAACATGGGCTGGTACCGTCAAAGCAGGCCTCGCCCTTCAGGCCCTCGAAGCCCTCCTTGACCAGCCAGGGCACCATTAACAGCGCAGCCAGCGCGTCGAGCCACCACCAGCCGAACAACCAGACTGCGCCGGCCCCGGTGAGAGCGGTGAAGCTCAGGTAAGAACAGGCGATGGTTTCCCTCGCCTCGGCAGCCAGGGCCGGTATGGCGCCGCGGGCGGCCGTCCATAGCTTCGTTACGGCGAGCATCGGCATCATCGTCACCGAAGCGAGCAGCAGTATCACCCCGACCGGCGAGCCATCGGCTCTGTCGTGATGTGTCAGCGAGATCGCAGCCTGGTAGGTCACCGCAGTGGCGAGAAGTAGGAATGTCGCGCCGATGAGCCGCAGTGCTTTCTCCTCCGCGCGCTCGCCGGACTCGTCATCATTGAAACTCAGGCGCCAGAGCACGGCCGCGGCGGCCATCACTTCAAGGTAGCTGTCGGCGCCGAACGATATCAGTACGAGGCTCCCGGCCCGGACGCCGGCGACAATCGCGACCACACCCTCGGCAACGTTGTAGACGATGGTCAGGAACAACAGCGCACGAGCGAGCCGGAGGAGTCGCGGATTGGCCATAGCGGAAATGTTATCAGCCAGCGTGGCAAGGCGAGCCGAACCTCGCGAACTGTCTCAGAGAGCCTGGCGTCTTGCCTGCCGGGCAAGTTACCGACGGTCGCGGTCGTGACCGGGCATCGCGCGGACGAACCAAATTCCGACGGCGACCACCGTGCCCCAGAACAAAACCATGAAGATGCTCATGAGCAGCCATGCGCCCCACCCCCAGCCACCCACGTGACCACCGCCCCATCCCATTTGTAAGAAGGGAAGGTTCGACGCCTGAGCGAGCACGTGGATTGCGTTCATGGGGACTCCGTTCTGGAATTGCATCTACCATGATGGGCGTCGCCGGCCGAGGCGTCTGCCCAAAACTAGCCGACCGCATCGACTACCGCCCTGGCGACTGACGGAACGGCGGAGACTGTCTCAAAGACCGCTTGAGAGTCCGCAGCCGTCTGCGATCACCAGGTCAGCCGAGACGATCTTCAACGCCCCGCTGCAGGAGCAGCCGGCCGGCCGCGCTCGCTCGCCCCTCGGGCGTGGAGAGCAGCGTGCGCAGGTCGGCAGGCGTGTCGAGGTCGAGCGCGAGCTCGGGGCTCTCGACGACGACGGCCCTGAGACCAGCGCGCTCGGCCACCTCAAGGTGGGCGGCGAAGCTGCCGGGGCCATAGGCGAGCGCGAACCTGCCGGGCGGGCGGAGGAGCATCGCGTTCGTGCCGCCGTCGGGGCTGCGCACGAGGGCGACGCTTTCTTCGGCGCCGGCCGCGGCGAGCACCGCGCGAAGAGCCGGGCCCGTCGCCAGGGGCAAGTCCGCGTGGAGGATGAGAACGGCCGGCTCGCGGGTTGCGGCGAGCGCTACCTCGAGCTGCTCGTTCAAGCCGGATGCGGAGGGATCTTCGGCGACGATGGTCAATCCCGGATCGAGGAGTTCCGCCAGGCGGGGGTCCGCCGCCAGCACCATTGGCCGCATGCCCGCTTCGCGAACGGCGGCAAGGACGGTGCGAAGCGTGGCAATGGTGAGCGTCTCGCGCTCGTCGGGCGTGAGCAGCTCGGCGAGGCGGCCCTTCGCGCGGTCGAGGCGGTTGACGGGGATGATGATCGGAACGGTCACGGGCGCGGTTCCAGGGCCGCGAGCACGTCGCGGGCCAGCTCGGCCTTGCGCTCGGCGCTCGTCATCATCGTGTCGGTCACCAGGCAGCGCATCCCGAGCGCTTCGACCCGCGGCACGAGGGCGCGGTCCTGCTCGTCGATGACCATGAGGTCGACAAGGCCGGCGTAGATGCGCGCGACGCCCAGGGCGGAGACCTCGTGTCCGAGCGACTGGAGCATCTTGGCGGCCGGCCCCTTCACCACCTGGCCGGCAATGATCGGGCTGATGGCGACGCGCACAGCACGCGTCGATTCGAGCGCGGCGCGCACGCCCGGCACGGCGAGGATGGGCCCGATACTCACGAACGGGTTGCTGGGAGCGAGGATCACGGCCTTCGCGTCACGGATTGCCTCGATAACGCCCGGCGCCGGCCTCGCCTCGCCCACGCCAGCGAACTGGACGTCGCGCACCTCGACGTCGGTTCGCAGGCGGACCATGTAGTCCTGGAACGGGATCTCGCCGTCGGGCCCGAAGATACGCGTGCGGACGGGCTCGTTCGACATCGGCAGAACGGTGCAGCCGAGGCCCCAGGCGCGGGCGAGCTGCGCCGTGATCTCGTGCAATGGCACGCCCTGGCGGAGCAGCGTCGTGCGGTGGAGCGCCATGGCAAAGTCGCGGTCGCCGAGGTTGAACCAGCGGTCGTAGCCAAAGCGCTGGAGTTGGTCGACGACGTTGAAGGTGTCGCCGGCGAGCCCCCAGCCGGTCTCGGGATTGACGGCGCCGGCGAGCGCGTAGAGGACGATGTCGGTATCGGGGGAGACGTGAACGCCGTAGAGATCCACGTCGTCGCCCGTGTTCGAGATCACGGTGACGCCAGCGGGGTCGGCCGCCTGGACGAGGCCCTGGAGGAAGCGCGACGCGCCAACTCCGCCGGCGAAGACGGTGTACATGGCGACTAGCCTACAGGGAGGGCGGGGGAGGCAGTAGGGAGGACCGGGCGATCAATCTACGAAGAGTGTTAGCTAACATTAGTACTAAGGTTAAACTTGGCGCATACATGCGTCATGCATAATTGCCCCGTGCTATTCTCCGCGCGAGTGCGAACCGCACTCGGAATCACAGAGAGGACAGCACACATATGAGTTCCAGAGGTCTCTTAGCGCGCCTACGACGAAGGTACGCCTTCGTCCCGGCCATCATGATCGTCGCGGTCGCGCTTGGCGTGACCGCAGTCGGAGCAACATCCAACCCCAGTTGGTCCATGAGCGGCCAGGGAGTGACCAACTGGCGGTACCAGCCCGATGAGCACAAGCTCACCGTCGGCAACATCAAGTCGCAGCTTTCCCTGGCATGGAGCGCAACGCTCGCGGGCGACATCTCCGCCACCCCTGCCGTCGTAGACGGCGCCGTCTACGTCCCCGACTGGGGTGGGAAATTCAGCAAGCTCGACGCCTCTACCGGAGCGATCATCTGGCAGGACGACGTCGCGGCCCTCACCGGCGTGTCCGGCGCGAAGTCGAGGACCAGCCCGGCCGTCTCCGGCAATCTGGTCGTCTTCGGAACGCAGAAGGGTGCGCTTCTCGTCGCGGTGAACAAGGACACGGGCGCCGCGGTCTGGCAAACGGCGCTCGACGAGGTGGCCCCGTCGGTCACAAACCCATACGCCATCATCACTCAGTCTCCAACCGTCTACAACGGAGTCGTCTACGTCGGCGTCGCATCGGTCGAGGAGAATGGCGTTAACTGCGGTGACGGCACCCCCACGAATCCGGCCCCCGGCGACTGCACCTTCCGGGGAAGCGCGAACGCGCTGGACCTCGCAACCGGGCAGTTGCTCTGGAAGACGTACACCATCAGCGACGATCGCTACGGCGAGGGGTACCGCGGTGTCGCCGTCTGGGGTTCGTCGCCCGCGATCGACGTGAACCGCGGATCGGTCTACTTCACGACGGGCAACAACTACTCCGTCTCGCAGGCGGCGTCTGATTGCGTGACTGCCGCCGGTACCGATCTCGCCGCGCTCGCCGCGTGCGAGCCCCAGGACAACGGCAACTATGTCGACGCGATTCTCTCGCTCGACATGTCCACCGGCGCGATCAAGTGGTCGAACAAGATGCAGGGCTTCGACGCCTGGACGACCGCCTGCCTTGGCTACCCGACTGCCTGCCCGACCCCGGCCGGTCCCGACTTCGACTTCGGCCAGGGCGCGATGCTCATCCCCACCAAGGCAGGTGACATCGTCGCCGCCGGCCAGAAGAGCGGGATGCTCTGGGGCTTGAACGCCGACACGGGCGCGAAGGTCTGGGGCACCCTGGTGGGGCCGGGCAGCGCGCTCGGCGGCCTGGAGTGGGGCTCCGCCACAGACGGCAAGCGCATCTACTTCGCGGTCGCGAACCTCTACGGTATCCCCTATCCGATGGTGAACCCGCCCAACGGTACGCCCACGAGCTCGAACGCCGGCAGTTGGGGCGCCGCCGATCCTGCGACCGGACAGATCCTCTGGCAGACCGCCGACCCGAACGGCGCGATTGACCTCGGACCGGTGAGCACCGCCAACGGCGTGGTCTATG
>JAKALX010000350.1 GCA_021823905.1 Chloroflexota bacterium
TACAGCTCTCGGTAAGGCAGCCCCTGGCGTTGGGCAGACCGGAGCCAATCTCAAGCCGGGGATAGCGCGTTGGGCAACGAGGGCGAGGCGGTACTGTTTCGCGACCAGCCACTCGCGTTCCAGGAACGCTTCTTCCATCGGCGGCTTGCCCGCCTGTTTGTCTCGCGGTTCGGCGACGAGCACTGGGCGTGGGCGGCCGGCGCCTGGGCTTCGGCTCGCGAGCAGGGCCTCTCGCCAGTCGTCGCGCTACGACATATCTTCTTCTTCTTCATCGGGCGGCCGCACGATCAGAGCTCCGACGAGGGCAAGCTGCTCGAGGAGATCTGCAACGCCTGGGGATGGGGCAAGGACGGCGGGCGTTTTCGGACGGTGTACGTCAGCGATCTCGTCGATGTTCTTGCCGGCCGCGAAACCCGCTCGTTCTTCGAAGGCGATGTGAACGCGGGGGCGCCGGTCCCGATCGACATCTGGGCGTTCCGCCAGGCCGGCTTTCCGGACCAGGAGTTCCGGGAGCTGCTCGACGAAGCTGGCCTGGAGCAGCCAGCTGGACCGCCGCACGGTGAGCCTGGCGCCGACGCCTACGAGGCGGCGCGCGCGTTCTTCGTCGCCCGGGCGGCCGCACTCAACGCCACGGCGTCGGGTGGCATTTCGGACTGGACCGCCGAAGAAGCCGAAGCGGTCGGCCGATTCGAGCTGCAACGGCGGCTGGATCTCGATCCGCTCACCGCGGACGAAATCTTCGACGAGGCGGACCTCGATGGCTGAGCGCGCCAGGGGTCTGTCTGCCCCTCGTCTTTACTCGGCCTCAGGCCGAGCCTTGGGAGCGCGAAGGTATGCCGCCACGGCCTGGGCTCTATTGTGGACGTCGAGCTTGGCGAAGATGTTCGACAGGTGCGACTTGACCGTCTTGATTGACAGGCAGAGCGAGTCGGCGATCTCCTGGTTGGTGAGGCCCTCTGCCACAAGCCGGAGGACAACGCGCTCCTGAGCGGTGAGCCGCTCCAGTGCGCTTCCGGGCCGGGCGTCAAGAGGGTGGCCCGTCACGATACGCTGGACGAGCCGGTTGACTACCTCGTCGCTCATGATCGACTTGCTCGCCGCGACCGATCGGATCGCCTCGAAGAGCCGGTTGGGTTCGACATCCTTCGCGAGATAGCCGTGGGCGCCCGCGCGGAGGGCGCCGAAGATGAGGTCGTCGTCGACGAACGTCGAGAGCGCGAGGATGCGGGTGGAAGGGAACTTCTCGCGGATGGCAGCGGTGGCGGCCACGCCGTCCATCCCGGGCAGGCGGATATCCATGAGCACGACGTCGGGGTGCAGGCGGCTCACGGTTTCCACGGCCTCCTCGCCGCTGCCCGCCTCGCCGGCCACGACGATGTCCCCGGCAGTCTCGATCAGGCGCTTGAGCCCTTCGCGGACGATGACGTGATCGTCGCAAACGAGGACGCGGATTCGTGGCGCAACGCGCTCTTCAGTCTCGGATGTTGCCATACGGTAGGTAGGCCTCCAGCCTCGTGCCGTGCCCGCGGTAGCTTGAAACGCGCAGGCTTCCGCCGACGGAATGTGCCCGCTCCTCCATGCCGACCAGCCCGAATGACGTGTCAGGCACGTGCTCGTCCATGCCCTTGCCGTTGTCCGTCACGCTGACGACGACACCGGACGGGGCGATAACGAAGGCGATTTCGGCGCTTTCCGCGTCGGAGTGGCGGAGCACATTGCTGGCGGCCTCTCGCGCGATGGAAATCGCTGCCTCGCCTGTCTCGGCCGGGATGGTGGCCGTGGCCCCGTGCACTTCGACTGAGCAGCGGATCCCGGCGGAGCGCAACGGACGAGCAATTTCGTCGAGTGCGTCCGCGAATGAACGTTCCTGAAGCAAGCCGGAGCGCAGATTCCAGATCGAGCGGCGGAGTTCGGCGAGCGCGTCGCGGGCAAGCTGCTTGGCGGTGTCGAGCGCGGCGCGCGCGGTCGCCGGGTCCGCATCGAGGGCGCGATCGGCCGCTTCGATGTTCAGCACGGAGGCGGTGATCGCCTGCGTCGCCGAATCGTGGATGTCCCGCGCAAGGCGCGCCCGCTCCCGAAGGGTTGCCAGCTCCGCCTCGCGCTCGATCAGCGCGTCCTGGCGAAGCGCGACTCCGATGAGGGCGCTGGCCGTTTCGCACAGCTCGGCCTGGTCAGGCGTCAGGGTCATGCGTTCGCGCCAGGCAAGGATGAGCACGCCGACGACCTCGGTCCCACACGACACGGGGAACGCCGCCGACCAGACGAGACGATCGAGGGTGTCGTAGACAGTCCCCTGGAGATCCGAGAGCCGGGGCTTCCCGGCGACGGCCACCACGTTGATGAACGCTTCGAGACTGGCGACCCGCTCCGGATCAAGGCGGCGATCCGTCATGTGTTGGGCGAGTTCCGGAGAGATGCCGCAGGAATACACCATGGGCGCTTCGCCGCTGACGGTGTGCCGCTGGTAGACCACGGCTGCGTGCACGTCGAGGGATTCGCGGAGGACTGTAACCAGGCGCTCCGTTCGGTCGCGAGCCGAGGTAGACGCGCTGAGCTCGCTGGCCATCTGGCGGACGACGGACGACGGGAGGGCGGGTGGAATTGCCATAAGCTCGCTGGTGCGGGAACGCCGGGTGATTCTAGCACGCGGGGCGTCTGTCTCGGCCACATGTAGAGAGCGATTAAGGGGGCGGCGCGAACGCCGCCCCCTTCAGCAGTGGACGGTGGCCGGAGCGGGCGCTACACGCCGAGCGGCGTGCGCCGGGCCAGGTTTAGGAGGCCGGGGTTGACGGCTGGCAGCCGGTCGATCGCGCAGTCGTCCAGGAGGAGAAGGTACTTACGCAACTGGTCTTCACGGAGCGAGCGGAGCCGTTCTCGGCCGGCCTCGATCTTCTCGACGCCGCCGCCCAGCAAGAGGATGAGCGATTCGTAGTCAGCGTGGCTGTGGTTGAGCTCGTCGGCCATTGCTGCTTCGCTGCGGTTCAGGAAGTGCGTGACGTACTCACGTGCATTGGGATGGTGCTGCATGTAGTACTTCAGGTGGCGTCTGCCGAACTCAAGATGACGCTGGGATTCGTTGGCGAGTCGGCCGAAGATGTCGCGGTCAACGGCGAGTGGCAGCGCTTCGGCGAGGCGCTCGAAGGTGACGACCTCGTACGTCTTGTAGACAACGTCGATCGCCACGAGCAGCTCGGTCATCTTCAGGGCGCCGAACCAGGCGCGATACATTGTTCCCAGACCTGACTGCCCCAGCCCGCCGCCGTTCGCCAGGGCGCGCTTGCGGAGAACCTCTACCTTGCGGCCGGCGTCGAATGACTGGGTCGCAAGGTAGTCCTTCACGTCGTGGAAGCCGTAGGCGATCTTCTCTTCCCACACGCCGAGGAGCTTGTTCTCCGCGAGCCCGTGCTGAGCGTAGATCGTGCACACCTGGCAGACCGCCCGCTCCATGTCGTCGGGCTGCGGCTGGAGGTCGCGCCAGTTGATGTCGGTCGACGGCGCCCAGTGCTCACGAATCGCGTCTTCGTAGAGCGCGTCGACGCCGTCGGCCCAGACTTCGCTCTTCTCATACACGGAATACGGACCGGGCATGTACGAGCCGGGTGTCGGGTGTGAACCGAGCGGAGTGTCGTTCTCGTACGGCCAGCGATCCGGAACGTGACCGTACGTACCGATGTTGATCTCGGGCATGCCGAGCCCGTTGGGGCCGGGGACGGCCTTCACGCCAAGTTCCGTGCTTGGGCGGGCCCATCGCAGGCTGAGCTTGCCGTAGGGCGCGTCGGGGTTGTCCTCGACCAGCTTCAGGTAGCGCGAGGCGCGCTCTTCGCTGAGGCGGAGCGCGAGGAGGCTGCGGATCTGGTCGTCGGTGAGCGCTGACGCTTCGAGGCGTCCGACGAACTCATCGGACCAGGCGGCCTCTCGCGTGCGAATGCGGGTTCCCTCGGTGAGATTCATTCGTCGGCGTCCAGGAAGACCTTCATGGCCGGCGCCATGCGCTGGCGGCGGTCGCCGAGGCCAATCACTTCCAGGCGATGCATGTATTCGTTGATCTGCTTCTTGCGCATGATCATGAGCTTCTGGAAGCCCTCGTCGATCTTGTCGATGCCGCCGCCCGCGAGGATCGCCAGCGCTTCCGAGGTCGCCGGGTTCGTCGTCAGGCTACCCTGCGACTGGCCGAGCGCGCCCTCCTGGATGTCCAGGTAGTGGTGCAGCTCTTCCTTGCGCTCCGGCTCGACGTCGACCAGATACTTGAGGTGCGTGACGCCGAAGGCGAGGTGACGCGATTCGTCCTGGGCGGCCAGGCGGAAGATCCGCTTCTCCGCCTCGTTGTTCGAGATAAGCTCGCCCATGCGGAAGATCGTCTGCACGAAGCCCTCGCCCACGAGGTGGAGACGGGCCGTCATCTCGGTGAAGTCGTC
>JAKALX010000351.1 GCA_021823905.1 Chloroflexota bacterium
AGCACGATGAGCAACCAACAGGTGGCGCCTGAGACGACAGGTGTCACGGTGGAGTTACTTGCAGTGGTTGACCTTGGACCTGAGATCGAGGGCATGGCCGGGCGCCAGCTTCGGATGCGGAGGTTTACCTTCGCGCCTGGAGCCGTCTTCGGCCCGATTCACGACCACAAGGGCAGACCGGGCACGGTCTACATACTGCAAGGAACCGTCACTGACCATCGAGATGGAGTCGCTACGGAATATGGGCCAGGAGTGGGCTGGCCAGAGGATCGGAACACGACGCACTGGCTTGAGAACAGGGGAACGATTCCGGCGGTGGAGATCTCGGTCGACATCGTCAGGCAGGAGTGAGCCGACTCTCCGTACGAGGTCTCCCGTCTCGAGGGCGAGCCGACCGACTGTTTCGTAGGAAGTTGGTCAGGTGCGTGTGGGCCCTGCTGTGGCGGCGGTGGTTGGCGCCGGATTATTGGAGTTGGCGGCGTGACACTCGCACGCACGCGAACGCGACCCCGACTACCCAGTGCGTTTTGCACAGACGATGGGGCTCGTCGGGAGGAGCTGCGTCGGACGACTTCCGGCAACAGTCGCCGTGGCTGTGCAGCCATGCAGCCCTCTCGTCAGCCAGTTCTTTCCAAGCACGGAGTTATGATGCGGCAGGGAAGCTTGCCTGGGGGTTCTCGCGATGTTGCGGAAGTTGATCTACGGTCTCTACCAGCGCCGGCTGGAAGCTGCGGTGCGCAACGGGAGACTGCCTCAGCACGTAGGCGTAATCCTCGACGGCAACAGGCGCTTCGCGAGGAAACGGGGGCTCGCGAACGTGGGCCTCGGGCACCGAGCCGGGGCCGACAAAGGCGATGAGCTGCTGGCCTGGTGTGACGAGCTCGGCATCCCACACGTTACCCTCTGGGTCCTTTCGACGGACAATTTCCAGCGTGACCAGGCCGAGTTGGAGACGATATTCGCAACGATCGAGGAGAAGATTGCGGCGATCGGAGAGGCGCAGATGCGCGCCAAGCGCCGTCGAGTTCGGGCCGTTGGCCGACTTGAGATGCTCCCCGAATCGACCCGCGAGGCTATCCATCGCGTCGAAGCGGAGACGGCGGAGAACGCACCATTCGAGCTGATCGTGGCAGTCGGCTACGGCGGGCGCGAAGAGATTACGGACGCCGTAAAGCGGCTGATCGCGGATCGGCTTCGGCGAGGAGAATCGCTCGAGGGGATCGCCAGCAAGCTCGAGCCCGACGAGATTGGCCAGTACATGTACGCGCCGGACGTGCCCGACCCTGACCTGATCATTCGCACGTCCGGCGAGCTGCGCCTTTCCGGCTTTCTCTTGTGGCAAAGCGCCTATAGCGAGTACTACTTCTGCGACGTTTACTGGCCGGAGTTCCGAAGAATCGACTTCCTGCGAGCGATCCGTTCGTACAACCGCAGACAACGCCGACACGGGGCGTAACGAGCTCAAGGGGGCGCGATTCGTTGTTCTCAGGTAACCGCTCGGAACCTGTTCCACCGTCGCTGGCGGCCGCTGAGCGTTCCGAGACGGGCTTACGCGGACATGAGCCGTGGCTGCCGAACATCCCGTCTCTGTTGCCCGCGCGAGCGTGGGTGGGCCTAGCCCTCGTGGTGGTGTGCTGGCCACTCGACTGGGCGTTACCCGGCTTGCGAACGCAGCTGTTGTTCGTCCCGCTCTGGGTGGGCTACATCCTTGCGCTCGACGGGCTGGTCTTTGTCCGAAAGGGAACGTCGCTCTGGCTGCGAAGCAGGATACGCTTTCTTGCGCTATTCGTGATGTCCGCCCCGGTATGGTGGATGTTCGAGCTCTTCAATTGGCGTGTTGAGAACTGGCAATACATCGGCCGTGGCCAATTCACAACTCTTCAATTCGGTGTGCTAACCACGCTCTGCTTCGCGACAGTCGTGCCGGCGATACTCACGACCGCCGAACTCGTGTCAACCTTCATCAACAGGGTGCCGCGTGGCCCATCAATCGGGCCCAGCGCGCCTGTCCTCACGGCTCTTTTTGCGAGCGGCGTGGCTATGCTCACCCTGGCGATGGTGTGGCCAAGATACTATTTCCCATTTGTATGGACGTCGGTCGTGTTTATAACCGAGCCGATCAACGCGATATTAGGGTTTCCTACGCTGCTATCGTGGACAAAAGACAGAAACTGGGAGCCAGTGATCTCGCTCTGCTTAGGAGGTCTGATCTGTGGCTTCTTCTGGGAAATGTGGAACTATTTCTCATTTCCAAAGTGGACATACACGATCCCGTTCGTTGGCTTCTGGCATATTTTTGAGATGCCGTTATTGGGATACGGTGGTTATCTGCCGTTCGCTCTGGAGATATATGCGCTCTACAATTTCGTCACAGGGATCACGCGTCGCGTCCGGTCGGATTACGTCCAACTGTAACGAATGGATTCCCAGCCCCCACGTTTGAGAGACGTCCCCGTTCAATCGCCGGCGTTTGAGCCGCCGCCAACCGATTGCCATTTGCCGGGCCCGTCGCCACGGACCGCACGACGATTCAGTCATAGCGTTGACGCGAAAACGCCTTCTCCTCCGGTGGGTGCCCGTCCTTTTGTCCGGAGGCAAGCGCCGGCTGCCTGAGCGCCCAGTGTTCTGATGAAGACGGGTTTCCGTGACGGTCTCTGAGGGGGCCGGCCGCCACCCTACTGGGCGTGCAGGTCAACCGTGAGCACCACCTGGCTACCCGGTGTGCTGGCGCCGCCCGAGCGTTCCATCGTCAGTTCGAGCTCCTGGTAATTGTCTATCGCCGAGTTCGCCCAGAGCCAGACCCCGCCCGAATTCAATGCAAACACAGCGCTGGGCTCGTAGGTCTCGCCGTCACGTGAGAACCACGCCTGGTACGTCTCGCCACCCGATAGTTGCGGCAGGCCGCTTACCCAGACATAGCCCCAGGTCGCACCGGGCGCGCGGACGAACGAAGCCCAGGCGTTCCCATGGCGCGCATCCGAGGCCTGGAGCGTGCCCTGAGCGGCCGCCCGGGCGAGGAGCGTGTTGCGTTGGGCTTCGGCACTCACGGCTTGAACCTGCGCGCGCAACGCCGCCTCGTCATTCTGACTTCGGCCGATGAGCAGGCCAACAGCCGCCCCCGAAGCCAGCAACAGAGCGGCCGAGGCGGCGATGGCGATCCACCAGCGTGGCCGGACGAGATTGGCTGGCATCGGTCGCGGCTCGTGGGCGATACGCTGCATGAGCCCGGCCTTCACGGCCGTCGAAGGTTCGATGCGCACAGCCGCCAGGGGCAGCACCGCCGCCACCTCGACCATCCGGTCGTATTCAGATCGGCACTGAGCACAGCCGCCGAGATGCCGCCGAATGGGTGCGGCCTCGACCTCAGGGAGCACCCCGAACGCGAGTTCTGGCAGATAGTCGAGCGGATGTTCCGTTTCAGTCGACACCGACTACCCCCTGCGCTTTCAGAACATTCCCCAGTTGCAGCAACCCTAATCGCAGGCGGCTCCGCACCGTTGGAGGTGGCACTCCGAGCAACCCGCCAACCTCGCTGCTGGTCAGCCCGTGAAAGTACACGAGTTCGATCGCGCTGCGCTGCTCGCTGGAGAGTGCCTGCAGCGCCGTCCGCACGGTCTCGCCTGTCATCGCCCGCTCGGCCTCCTCATCCGTCCGCTCGTCTCCCGGGCGCTGTGCAGCTTCATCGAGCAATTGTGTCTCGGGAACGCGCCGCCTCCGTCTCCGGAATTCGTCAATGCAGAGGTTGCGCGTGATCGAAAGCAGCCAGCTGGCCACTCCAGCACGCGCCTGGTCGTACTGTCCCGCCCGGCGCCATACACGGACGAACGTCTCCTGGACCGCCTCCTCCGCGTCGGATTCCGCTGCCAGGGTGCGAAGAGCGAACGCGAAGCACTGCGCGTGGTAACGATCATAGAGCGCCTCCAGCGCGGCCTCGCGGCCGGCCGCGATCGAATTCACGAGGTCGACGTCTTCGGCTAGCCGGTAATCGCTCAATAGTCCCCCTGCAGAACATACGACGCCGGCTCCGGGAATGATCATTCCGCGGTCAGCTTCGGCCGTTCTCGCCCATGCTAGCCCGACCACGTCCAGCCTCCGGCAACCGTTCATTACCGTCCGTTGATCAGCCGCCGCCGTGATGGCGTATGGGAGAGGAGAAGGAGAAGACATGCACAACAAATGGATCGGGCTTCTTTCGTTGCCGATGGGGCTACTGCTCGCTGTCGCTTGCGGGGGTGGCAGCAGCTACAGCAGTTCCGCAGCGACGGCCACGCCACCGGTTGCGAAGACCGCAGCCGCCGTCCCCGCCCATGCCACGACCATCAAGGTGGCGCAGGCCGGGTCGTTGGGCCAGATTCTCACCACCGCCGATGGCCGCACACTCTACGTGTTCCTGAAGGACACTCCGGGAAGTGGCA
>JAKALX010000012.1 GCA_021823905.1 Chloroflexota bacterium
TTCGAAAATGCCGTTGCACGGCTGGCAGTAGTACTCGTAAAGGGGCATCCCAGATCCAACTCACAGGCGGTGTAGTGGCCGCTATTGTACATCCCGGCTGGTTACGGAGTGGGATGCCGGCAAGCGCGCCACCTGCTCCACGAACCGGCCCGCGTTCACCTCTCGCTCCAGCACGGCGCGGATAACGTCCGCCAGCGCCAGGTGCAGCTCCCGCCCCAGGCCGGCGTCGACCCGAAGGCCGGCGAACCGCTCCATGCTCGCGTCCCGCGCGAACCGCAGCACCTTGATGGCCCGCGGCGAGATCCGCCGCCCAGCACCCGCGCCCGCGCGGCACGACGGGCAGACGAGCCCGCCCGCCGCCGGGGCGAGCAGCTGATCTTCTTCCGCGAGGCGGCTGCCGCACGTCGCGCAGCCGTCAACCTGCAGTTCGAAACCCAGCATGGCCAACAGTCGCACCTCGAAGAGCCTGGTCACGTGCAGCGGGCAGCCGGCATCGAGTGCGTCGAGCTCGTCGAGCAGCAGCTCGTAGACGTCCCTGTGCTCCTGGCGCTCCACGGTGAGGCGATCCACCAGCTCCGCGCAGTAGATCGCCTCCGCGCCGCGGTCGAGGTCTTCCCGGACGCCGCGATAGGCGGTGATCGTCTCCGCCTGGGTAAACACGTCGAGCGAACTCCCCTGGGCGATGAGGAACCGGCTCCGCGTCAGCGGCTCCAGGTGGCCGCGCATGTGGCTGCGCGCCTTCCGCACACCCTTGGCGACGGCGTCGAATTTGCCCTGGTCCTCGCTGAAGACTGTGAAGATCGAATCCGCCTCGCCAATGTTCCGGCGCCGGAGGACAACACCCTCGGTCTTGTACGTGCGCGGCCGTTCAGCCATCGCCTAACGCCGTTCTCCCCTCTCTCGCAACGCGGGAGAGGGACCTCGCGGGCGCGGTTCCGGGGATGTCAACGTGGAATGGCACTAGATCTCCTGGCGCCCCTCGAACGCTCGCGCGAGAGTCACGTCGTCGGTGTACTCCAAATCGGCTCCACTGGGGAGCCCGCGTGCAAGCCGCGTTACGCGAACGCCCGCAGGCCCGGCCAGCCGCTGGATGTACATCGCCGTCGCCTCCCCCTCGAGGCTCTGGTTGGTCGCCATGATGATCTCCCGGATCTCCCCTGCCTTGAGCCGCTCCAGCAGCTCTCGTACCCGGATCTCCTCCGGCCCGATCCCGTCGATCGGATTCAGCACGCCGTGGAGCACGTGATACATCCCCCGGAACCCGGTCCGCTCAACGGCAACGATGTCAAGCGGCTCTTCGACCACGCAAACAAGCGTCCGATCCCGGCGGCTGTCCTGGCAATAGGCGCACGGGTCTGCCTCCGTGATGTTCATGCAAACCGAGCACAGAACGATGCGCCGCTTCACGTCCATGATCGCCGTCGCCAGCGCGAGCGCCTGTTCCTCTGGCATCCGAAGGACGTGGTACGACAGGCGCTGCGCCGATTTCGGACCAATCCCGGGCAGCTTGTGGAACGCCTCGATCAGCCGGCTGATCGGCTCGGGCGTGCCCGGAGTGTTGGCCATCGCCCGGCTAGCCCAGCCCGAGGCCGGGCAGGTTGAGGCCGCCCGTGATCGCGCCGAACGACTGTTGCTGAAGGGCGTCGGCGCGCTGGCCGGCGTCGCCGATGGCCGCCATGATCAGATCCTCCAGCATCTCCACGTCCTCGGGATCGACCACGTCTGGCTCGATCTTGATGCGCACGATCTTCTGCTCGCCGGTCATCGTCACTCGCACGGCGCCTCCGCCCGCCGAGCCCTCTACCTCGGTTGCGGCAAGTTCCGCCTGCGCCTTCGCCAGCATCTCCTGGGCTGCCTGGAGCGCGTTCGCCTGCCCGCCGCCGCCTCCCGGCCGGGGAAGCCCACCACCGCCGCCGCTCCGGCGCAGGTAGCGCCCGCCGCCACTGCTCTTTGCCATACCCTGCCTACTCCTTCGCTACCGGCGTGGCGCCGAGCGCGATTGCGGCCTCGGCAAGATGTCCACTGCGGGGGCGCCTCGGCGCCGACCGTTCTCGATCGATCCGCCGCGCCTCCAGGCGGACCGGCCTCCCCAGGATTATCCCGGCCTGCTCTTCTATGATCGCTCGCCCGTCGGCTTTCACCTTATCCAGGTGGAAATCGTGGTAGAAGCCGAGCTCGAACGAGTCGTCGCCGATCGCAAGCACCTCGCACGAGCCGTTGAGCCACGCTCCGACCTTGACGTTCGCCATCGTGCAGCGGTCATAGAGCGCGCGGAGAAAGCGGTCTTCCGGCGTGGCCGGCGCGGCGGGAGCGTCAGTCGCCCGGTTGCCGCCCGCCTGCTGTTCGCGCGACGGTTGGCGCCGGATCGGCGCGCTAGAATGCTCGGCGCCGCTCGCTGCGGCGGGTGCAACCTGTACCTCGGGCTGAAGGATCGTCGCCGCGCAGGCAATCTCGAGTGGCACCGGGCTCGCGGGGTCGAGCCGGAAGTCCGCCTTCGCCAGCTCCTGGATCGCGTTCACGACCATTCTCACTGGTGCGGCGCGGCCGAGCGCAGCCTGGGCGAGCTCGATGTCCTCGGGGTGCTCGCTGTCGTCGAACGCCACCCCCCGGATCACGTGCGTCAGGATTCGGCGCAGGATGTCGACTGCCGTTCGCGTGAACCGCGCCACGTCGACACCGTCGTCGGCGACTTCACGTGCGATGGCCAGCGCCTCCGCGAGGTCTTCCTCGATGAGCGCCTTGACGAGGCGGGCGCTCCGCTCGTCCTGGACCAGGCCCAGCGCCGCGAGGACGTCGGCGTACGAGGGTTCGTGCCCGTAGCGGGCCGCGGCCTGCTCCAGCAGCGTGATTGCGTCGCGCATTCCCCCGCGCGACTGGACGCTGATCGCGGCGAGTCCTTCGCGCGGGAAGCTGAACCCCTCGCCGTCGCAGATCGCCTGGAGCCGCCGGATGACCGCCTCGTTCGGCACCCGGTGAAAGTCGTAGCGCTGGCAGCGCGAGACGATCGTCGCCGGAACTTTGTGCAACTCGGTTGTCGCCAGGATGAAAATCGCGTGTGGAGGCGGCTCCTCGAGCGTCTTCAGGAGTGCGTTGAAGGCGCCGTCCGTGAGCATGTGAACTTCGTCGAGCAGGTAGACCTTCTTCTGGAGGTCGCTCGGCGCAAACGCAATCTTGTCGCGCAGCTCGCGGATGTCGTCGATGCCGCGATTCGACGCCGCGTCCATCTCGATCAGGTCCAGCGCGCTGCCATTCTGGATGGCAACGCACGGCGCGCATTTCCCACACGGGTCGCCCGCCGCCAGCGCCAGGCAGTTCACCGCCTTCGCGAGAATACGAGCGGTCGTCGTTTTCCCGGTTCCACGCGGCCCGCTGAACAGGTAGGCGTGAGCGAGCGGATCGGACCGGGGACTCCCGCCGTTCGCCAGGAAGTCGTGCGAGGCGATCAGCGCGTTCCGCAGCGTCGTCACGATGTGATCCTGCCCGACGACCTCGTCGAAGCCCTGGGGCCGCCATTTGCCGTAGAGCACGGGCACACCTGCGTCGTGGAATGGGCCAAGTATAGAACAAATGTGTTCGGCGAACGACCGCCCCGGGGCCTCAGCTCGAGTGCTGGTGGAGCGCGCCCAGGTCGCCGAGGTAGTGCTCCTCGCGTGCCCGCATCCGCGCCTCTTCCTCAGGGTTGTCAACATGGTCGTAGCCGCGCAGGTGCAGAATCCCGTGCGTCAGCAGGTGCGCCAGCTCGGCGTCGATCGAGTGCCCGGCCTGCGCCGCCTGCCGGCGGGCCGTTGGCAGCGCAATCGCGATGTCGCCGAGGTATGGCTCACCTCCGACGCCCTCGACGAAGCCCTCGTCTATGTCGTCCGGGAACGAGAGTACGTCCGTCGGCTCGTCGACGCCGAGGAACTGGTGATTCATCTGCCGGATTTCGTCGTCGTCTGTCACAAGAATGGCCAGGCCCGTGCCTTCGGCTACATCCTCCCCGGTCATGACGCGGCTCGCGAGCGCTCCAAGCGCCTCGACGTCAACGCCGGTCGCCTCGACCGCTGCCTCGATCGAGATGTCGTAGGCCAACGGCTCGAGCTCCCCTCAGTGCTGGGCGAAGATGGCGGCGGCGTCACGCGCCGCGGAGATCAGAGGCATCGGCAGGATACCGAAGACGAAAACTCCCGCGGCTGCCACACCCAGCGAGAGCCCGATGCTCGGGCTGGTGCGAATCGCTGTGCTGTCTTCGGACGCGCCCGTGAACAGCTGGCGGATGACACCCCAGTAGTAGTAGGCCGAAACGAGGCTGTTGAGCACCCCGACGACGACAAGCCACGTCAGGTCGGCGCGGATGCCCGCGTTGAAAATGTACAGCTTCGCCCAGAACCCCGCCGTTGGCGGGATGCCCGTGAGCGACACCAGGCAGAAAGCAAGGCCAAGGCTGAGGAACGGCGAACGCTTCCACATCCCGGCGTAGTCGCGGATCTGGTCGCTGCCAATCTTCTGCGAAATCGCGATCACGGCCACGAACACACCGAGGTTGGTGAACGCGTACGCCGCGAGGAAGAACAGCACGCCGCTAGCGCCGAGCGTGAATTCGCCCCCGGCCACCGAGATCGCCGCCAGGCCGACCAGGAAGTTCCCGGCCTGCGCGATCGACGAATACCCCAGCATCCGCTTGATGTCTGTCTGGACGATCGCCATCACGTTCCCGACGGTCATCGTCACGGCCGCCAGCACGGCGAACACGTTCGACCAGTCGTCGCTCAGGAATCTCGCCCCCAGCGCCTCGAAGAAGATCCGTGTCACCACCGCGAAAGCGGCCGCCTTCGAACCGACGGAAAGGTACGCCGCCACCGGAGTCGGCGCGCCCTGGTAGACGTCGGGCACCCACATCTGGAACGGGACCACCGCCATCTTGAAGCCGAAACCCGCGATGAGCAGTGTCATCGCGACCACGAGCACCGAGCGGTTGGCGTCGCCACTCCACGCGATCGTCTCGCCGATCTCGGCGAGCATCGTCGTCCCGGTGACGCCGTAGAGGAGCGCCATCCCGTAGAGGAGGAGCGATGACGCGATCGCCCCCAGGAGCAGGTACTTCAGGCCCGCCTCGCTCGATCGGACGTCCTTCCCCCAGCCCGCCAGCACGTACTGCGGGATCGAGGACAGCTCGAGCGCGATGAAAATCGTGATGAGATCCCGGCCCGCCGACAGGAACATGAGTCCCGAGCAGGCCGTCAGGACGAGCGCGTAATACTCGCCCTGGCCGCGGCCCTCGCGGTTCACCCAGTCGATCGACGCGAGCACCACCATCGCCGTGATCCCGGCGAAGAGGAAGTAGAAGAAGACCGAGAAGTGATCGAGCGAAAGCGTCCCGCCAAAGGCGGTCTGATAGTCGTCGCGGGCGACCCACGAAATGGTCCAGAGCGCCGAGACCGCGAGTCCAATGAGCGCGATGAACGGCAGCAGCCGCCGTTGCTGGGGGACAAGGGCATCAACCAGGAGGATGACTCCGGCAGCGCCCAGAACTGCAATCTGCGGCCCCGCAACGTCGATACCGTTCACGAGCCGACCCTCAGCATGATGGTGTTGATGGCCGGCCCGATCATGTCCATGACGAGCGCCGGATAGACCCCGAGCACGATGACGAGCGCCGCCAGGCCGGCGACCACGGAGTGCTCCCACCAGTGGTTCTGGTCCGGAAGGCTGTCCCACTCATGCCGCACCGGGCCGAAGACAACCCGCTGCATCGTCCAGAGAATGTACCCGGCGGAGAGAACGACGCCGAAGATGCCCATCAGGACCGCCCATTCGTAGCGTTCGAACGTCCCCAAGAAGACCGTCACCTCGGCGATGAAGCCGCCCAGCGCCGGCAAGCCGAGGCTGCCGAACCCCGCGAACACCATCCCGGTCGCCAGCAGCGGCATCTGCCGGGCGAGGCCGCCCAGGCGCGCGATCTCGCGCGTGTGGGTCCGGTCGTACATCAGACCAACCATGCCGAAGAGCAGCCCCGTGATGACGCCGTGCGCGAGCATCTGGTAGGTCGCGCCCATCAGCGCCGTCGAGCCGAGCGCGCCGATCCCGAGCAAGACGATGCCCATATGGCTGACCGACGAGTACGCGACCAGCCGCTTCAGGTCCGTCTGCCGGAGTGTGATGAATCCGCCGTAGAGAATGCTCACCGCGCCGATTGCCGCGAACCAGACCGAGTAGTCGTCCGCCACGCCCGGCAGGATCGTCACGCACATCCGCAGGATGCCGTAGCCGCCCATCTTCAGGAGAACGCCGGCGAGCATCACCGAGACCGCTGTTGGCGCGTCGCTGTGAGCGTCCGGGAGCCAGGTGTGCAGCGGAACGATCGGCAGCTTCACGCCAAAACCGATGAAGAGGAACAGGAACACCCAGCCGACCGGTATCGCCGTGCCCGCGA
Source organism: Chloroflexota bacterium (assembly GCA_021823905.1). GTDB lineage: Bacteria > Chloroflexota > Dehalococcoidia > Tepidiformales > Tepidiformaceae > JAKALX01. The sequence continues at coordinate 6,413 of JAKALX010000012.1, forward strand.
TCTGCGCCTGGCCGAGCTGCTCGATGTCGAACGTCCCCTGGCTGAACGCCAGCACGAGGATGCCGACGAGCATGAACGCCGACCCGAAGATCGTGTACAGCACGAACTTCGTCGCCGAGTACTCCTTCCGCCCGGAGCCCCAGACAGCGATCAGCAGGAACATCGGGAAGAGTTCCAGCTCCCAGAAGAGGAAGAAGAGCATGAAGTCGAGCGCGCAGAACACGCCCAGCACCGACGTCGAGAGGACCATCAGGCACGCGTAGTACGCCCGCGGCCGCATCGTCACACTGAACGACACCAGCACCGACGCGGCCGTCAGCGCCGTGGTGAGCACCAGCAGCGGCATGCTCAGTCCGTCGGCGCCGAGGAAGTACTGGAGGTTGAACGAGCCAACGTCCACCCACTCCTTCCGCACGACGTACTGGAAGCCGGTCTGGCCCTTGTCGAAATCGAAGAACATCCAGATCGAAAGCGCTAGTATCGCCACGGAGGCCGCGAGCGCGATCCAACGTGCGAGCCCCTCCTGCTTCTGCGGCAGGAGGAGGATGAGCGCGGCGGCGACCGCGGGAAGGAAGACGAGAACGGTGAGTTCCACGAGCGCCCTCCCCTACAGCGGGTGCGCCGCGAATACGGCGACCACGACGACGATGACCCCGGCGGCAAAGCCGAGCCCGTATGTTTGGAACTGGCCGTTTTGCACGACCCCGGCGCGGCGGCTCACCGAACCCGCCAGGCTGGCTGACCCGTTGACGATCCCGTCCACCACGTACTTGTCGTTCAGCTCGAGCAGCCGGTTCCAGCCCCGCTGAAGAACGGTCCGCACGAAGAAGTCCTCGTACAGGTTGTCCAGGAAGTACTTCCGCTCGAACACCATCGCCAGCGGCGCAAAGCCTTCGCGGATCGTCTTCGACGTCACCCATTCGCGAATGTACACAGCGTAGGCGACGAAGATGCCCGCCAGGGCAACCAGCGTTGAGCTGATGGCGATCCCCCACGCGAATTCGCTGCCTTTTTCGGTTGTCTCCGGGAGTGCGTGGAGGATGAAGTCGCCGAACGCCCCGTTAATGTTGAACCAGCCCGCCGCGATCGCCGGGACCGCGAGCACCGCCAGCGGGCCCGCCATCACCCACGGCGACTCGTGCGGATGCGCCGGATCGCCGTGGAAATGGTTGTCCGGGTCGTGGTGATCGACCGGCTCGCCGCCCTTGTAGGTGCCGTGGAAAGTCAGGAAGATCGCCCGGAACATGTAGGCCGCCGTCATGAACGCGACGGAGAACCCGATGATCCAGAGCCCGCGGCTTTCGCGCCACGCGGCCAGCAGGATCTCGTCCTTCGACCAGAACCCCGCGAGCGGGAAGATCCCGGCCAGGCTCAGCGAACCGATGACGAACGTCCAGTACGTCACCGGCATCTGCTTCCTCAGCCCGCCCATCTTGCGCATGTCGAACGTGTTCGTGGCGTGGTTCACCGAGCCGCTGCCCAGGAAGAGCAACGCCTTGAAGAACGCGTGCGTGAACAGGTGGAAGATCGCCGCCACGTACCCGAAGGCGCCGAGCGCGAGCATCATGTAGCCGAGCTGGCTGATCGTGGAGTAGGCGAGCACCCGCTTGAAGTCCGTCTGCACCAACGCAATCGTCGCGGCGATCAGCGCCGTAATTCCGCCGATCCAGGCCACGACCAGCCGCGCGTCGCCAGAGGCTTCAAAGACCGGGAAGAAGCGCGCGACCAGGTAGACGCCGGCGGCGACCATCGTCGCCGCATGGATGAGCGCGGAGACGGGCGTTGGGCCTTCCATCGCGTCGGGCAGCCAGACGTGCAGCGGAAATTGCGCGCTCTTGCCAGCCGCGCCCGCGAAGATTCCGAGCGCGAACCAGGTGACCACCCAATGCGCCACGAGACCCTCGCTCGCAATCTTCTGGATCTCGTCCACCTGGAACGTCCCGGTCTTCGACCAGATGAGCAGCATCCCGGCGAGCAGCCCGAGGTCGCCAACCCGCGTCACGATGAACGCCTTCTTCGCCGCCGCGGCGGCGCTCGGCTTGTGGAACCAGAAACCGATCAGCAGATAGCTGCTGAGGCCAACCAGCTCCCAGAACATGAACATCATGAACAGGTTGTCCGCGAGCACGAGGCCGAGCATTGAGGTGGTGAACAGGCACATGTGGGCGAAATACCGCCCGTAACCCGGGTCGCCCGCCATGTAGCCGTGCGAATAGACCTGCACAAGCAGCGACACGCTCGTCACAACCACAAGCATCACGGCGGTCAGTCCGTCGACCCGAACACCGAAGTGCACCGTCAGGTTGCCGGCCGTGAACCACTCGTGGGTGTGAATCGCGATGCCGCCGCTCGCGTCGATCACGTTGAAGAGCGTGACGAAGCTCAGCGCACAGGCCGTTCCGACGCCGGCAACGGTCAGCCATCCCGCAATCTTCGGCAGCTTCCGCACGTACAGAACGATGAGCGCCCAGGCGACGATCGGACTGGCAAGGATGGCCCAGAGGATCCCCTCGGCGATCGTCGGCACGTGCGGCGCGGATTCGAGCAGCAGCATCGGCTAGATCTTCCTCAGGATTTCGCGGGCAACGTGGGCTTTCCCGGTCGGGACGTAGAGTTTGCGCGAGTCACGCATCGAAGCCTTCTCACCCCGGCCGATGGGCGGGATAACCAGGATGCTGAGCCCTTCCGCCGCGAATAGCTCGCGCCAGGTTTCAGCCACATAGGCGTTGGGCACGGTCATGAATTCAACCCACATAGTTATGACTTCAAGAGGTTGATGCGGTCGACATCAACGGTATCGCGGTTGCGGTAGACGGAGACGGCCAGCGCCAGGGCGACCGCTGCCTCCGCCGCCGCGACCGTTATGACGAATACAACGAACACCTGTCCCGTGATCGGCCGCTCGCTGGTCGAGAAGCGCGAAAAGGTGATGAGCGTGAGGTTCACGGCGTTGAGCATCATCTCCACGCCCATCAGCACGCCGATCGCGTTTCGCTTGCTCAGCGCCACGAGCAGCCCCAGGCAGAAGAGCAGGGCGCCGACCGTCAGGAAATGCTCGATGCCAATGCTCATGCCAGCGCGTCCTCCGCCTCTTCCTGGGGTGTGCGCGCCAGCATGATCGCGCCGACCAGCGCTGCGGTAAGGAGCACCGAGGCGATCTCGAACGGAAGCACCCAGGTGCTGAGCAGCGCCTCCCCGAGCTGGTTCGTGTTGAAGTGCGGCTCGCTGTTCACGCGTGGCCAGGCGGCGTCGCGAATCACGAAGAGAAACACCGCAGCCAGACAGACCGAAAGCAGCAACGCCGGGAGCAGCATCTTCGTCTCGCCGTTGTACCGGCCCGCCCGCGGCGTCAGGAGAATGGCAAACAGCACGAGCACCGAGATCGCGCCGACGTAGATGATGATCTGCGCCATCGCGATGAACTCAGCCGAGAGCAGGACGAAGAACCCTGCGATGCCGATGAAGGTGAGGATCAGCAGCAGCACGGCGTGAAATAGGCTTCGCGAAAGCATCACGCCGCCGCCGGCGATCAGTGTCACCGCCGCGAGCACCCAGAACGCAATCGAAGGTCCGGCTCCGTTCATCGTTACGGCGCCTCGCCTTTCCCCGTCGCCGCGGGGACGGGGACGTAGCCGCGCGCGTCCTTGACCATCCGCGGCCGCGTCGGCGTGTCCTCCGGCCGGTAGCCCAGGAACCGCGACCAGCCGTAGACGATCGCCACGGCGGCCACGACATTCACGATGGCGAAGGCATAAACGACGGTGTCGCCGAAGTTGCCTTCGACCCACGCCATGCGCTCCGTCGCGACGATCACGAGGTTCACGAGCGCGATCGGCAGCAGGAATTTCCAGCCGAACTGCATCAGTTGATCGCCGCGCAGGCGCGGAAGCGTGCCTCGCGTCCAGATGAACAGGAAGTAGAAGACGTACGTCTTCGCGATGAACAGCAGCCACGGTGGCAGCGGGTTCCACTTCACCGAGTCGAGCCCAAAGAACGACCACCCGCCCAGGAAGATCGTCGCGCCAAACGCCGCCGCGGCCAGCGCATAGGCGATGTCCATTCCGTAGAAGAGGCCCCACTTCATCCCGGAGTACTCGGTCAGGTAGCCGGCGACGATCTCCGACTCCGCCTCCGCGATGTCCGTCGGCGTGCGGTTCAGCTCGGCGCTCACGCAGATGAAATAGATGACGAACGCCGCCGGCTGGAGCGCGATGAGCCAGATCTTGTAGTCGTCCTGCCACTGGACGATCTCCTGCAGGCTCAGCGTATGCGTGAACAGCACGACGCCAAGGAGCGCCAGGACCATCGGCGCCTCGTAGCTGATCGTCATCGCCACGATCCGGATCGCGCCGAACATTGAGTACTTGTTGTTGTGGCTCCAGCCCGACATGAACGCCATCAGCACCGGCATCGACGAAACGGCCATGAAGTACAGGAGCGACACCGAGATGTCCGCGACCGCCATCCGCGGCCCGAACGGGATGACGGCGAAGAGCATCACCGCGGGCACCACGAACAGCGCGGGCGCGATGTACATCACGATCTTGTCCGAGGCGCCCGGCGTCAGCGACTCCTTCTGCATCAGCTTGATGGTGTCGGCAATCGGCTGCAGCACGCCAAACAGGCCGACTCTGTTCGGTCCATAGCGCGATTGCATCCGCCCGATGATCTTGCGCTCGCCGAGCACGCCGACGTAGAGCTGCGACGGCAGGACGAAGATCACGAAGCTCGCCAGGAACCCGATGATCGGCGCGATGATGTACACGAGGCTGTGCGGCATGACGTTGCCGAGTCCGTCGAGGATCGCGTTCGAGATGTTCGACAGGTCTCGAACGTCGTACCAGTGGTTTGTCGTAAGGAAGGGCGCCATCAGCGGTCGACCTCCCCGATGACGATGTCGATCGAGCCGAGCGACACGATCGCGTCGGCGATGGTGCCCCCGACCGTCATCTCCTTCAGCGCGCTGAGGTTGATGAACGACGGCGGCCGGATGTGGAACCGGTACGGTGAAGGGCCTTCGTCGCTGACCACGTAGTAGCCAAGCTCGCCCTTCGATGATTCAACGCGCGCATACGCTTCGCCTTTCGGCGGCCGAAGCGCGAGCGGCACCTGCGTGCTGTGCGGGCCGCCAGGGAGCCCGTCGAGCGCCTGCCGCACGATCTTCAGGCTCTCCCGCATCTCGGCGAGGCGGACGATGAAGCGGTCGAATGCGTCGCCCTGGTAGCCAATCGGGATCTCGAAGTCATACTGCTCGTAGCCGCAGTACGGATCGGCCTTGCGGATGTCCCAGGCGATGCCGCTGCCCCGGAGCATCGGACCCGAGAGGCTCGCGTTCGTCGCCAGCTCCGGGCTGAGGACGCCAACGCCCCGCGTGCGCGCGATGAAGATCTCGTTGCCGACCAGCATCCCCTCCATCTCGTCGAGGAACGGCGGAAACTCTCGCAGAACTTTCTCGACCAGCTCGGTGAAGCCGGGGCGCAGGTCGAACGCCACGCCGCCAATGCGCATGTAATTGCAGGTCAGGCGCGCGCCGGAGGTCATCTCGAAGATGTCGATGATTTTCTCGCGTTCGCGGAACGCCCACATCACCGGCGTCTGCCAGGCGCCGGCGTCGTTGACGAACGTGCCCACCGCCATGCAGTGGCTCGCCAGCCGCTGGAGCTCGGCCATGATCACCCGGATCGCCTGCCCTCGCGCCGGCACCTCGATCCCCGCCAGCTTCTCCACCGCGAGCACGTAGCCGAGGTTGTTCGACATGCTGCTCAGGTAGTCCGTCCGGTCGGTGAACGGGATGTTCTGCGTGTAGGTCCGCTCTTCCGCCAGCTTCTCCATCGAGCGGTGGAGATAGCCCATCACCATCTCCGCGTCGATCACCTTCTCGCCGTCGACCGTCGCCTTCACCCGAAAGACGCCGTGCGTCGACGGATGCTGCGGCCCGATGTTGACGATGAACGGCTCGCTTTTGATGACGTTGCTCATCCGACTACCTTCGTCGGTGGTTCCGGCCGCGGGTTGATGCCGGCGAATTCGCCGAGCCCGGGCTGAAGACCGCCAGGCATCGAGACGAAGTCCTTCCGCAACGGGTGCCCCGGGTAACCCTCCCAGAGGAAGATCCGCTGCAGGTTCGGATGGCCGTCGAAGCGGATCCCCAGCAGGTCGTAGGCCTCGCTCTCCTGCATCCATGCCCCGTGGAACACCGGCACCAGACTGGGCAGCGACGGCTTGTCGTGGTCCCAGGCTTCGCACTTGATCGTCGCGATGTGATTGAGATCGAACGACTGCAGGTGATAGACGACCTCGAAATGATCCCACCAGTCGACGCCGCAGAGGTTCGTCAGGTACACCAGGTCCGACTGAGGCGACGTCCGCAACGCCCGCATCGTCTCGACCAGAGCTTCCGGTTTGAGCACGCAACACCCCGGATCAACGCGCGCGACCGAGCCCGGCACGAGCGACTCGGCCCAGTCAGCGACCTCCTGGCCACTGAGCCAGCGGGTCACAGGCGCCACTCCAGCGCTCGCTTGCGCCAGGCGTAGAGGATGCCCAATCCGAGAATGCCGATGAAGCTCAACCCCTCGAAATACCCCGCCCAGCCAACTTTGTCGAACACCAACGCCCAGGGGAAGAGGAATACGAGCTCGACGTCGAACAGCACGAATAGGAGCGCGATGTAGTAGAAGCGGAAGTTGAACTGGACAAGGCTCGGGCCCTCCGTCCGCAGCCCGCACTCGTAGATGTCGTCCTTGACCGGGTTGGAGACGTTCTTCGGGCGGATCCGCACGAAGCCCAGCGCCCACGACGTGACCAGCGCGCCCACCGGGAAGACGAGCGCGATAACGAGCAGGATGCCGATTTGGCCGTATTCGTAGAGCACGCCGACGCCGTTTGTGAAATTCGTCCCTAAGACGCTGGGACTATAGCACGGCCTCGTGGACCGGACAAAAACCGGACGGCGCCGCCGGACACCACGAGCCGCCTACGGAAGATGACACTTGCGCCCCCAGGTGACTCTCTTCCATAGGCGGCTCGTCCACGCCGAGCGGAACTCGAACGTGGCGGCCTCACGGCCTGCGGCAAGTATTCCCGCCGTGGCTGGTCCTTTCCCCCTCGATTCGCAACCTTCTGGTAAGACGGCTGTAAATCGTCGCGTAGAATCACCTGACTACCCACCGAAAGCGATCCGCCATGCCAGAGCCAGTCGTCGGACTCATCGGTTGCGGCCACATCGGCCAGTTCCATTCCCGCAACATCCGCGCGACGTTCCGGAGCGAGCTCGTCCTTGGCGCCTACACCGCCGTCTGCGACCGCGTGCTCGACCGTGCCGAGTCTTTCGCTGGCATCGTCGGCGCGAAGGTGATCGCCGCCGACGCCGAGACCGTCTTCGCCACTCCCGGCGTCAACACCGTCTATGTCTGCACCGAGACGGCCGAGCACCCGGCGCTTGTCGCCCGCGCCGCCGCCCTCGGCCTCAATGTCTTCTGCGAGAAACCGCTCGCGAAGACCCTCGCCGACGTCGAGGCGATGGCGGCGGCCGTCCAGGCTGCCGGCGTCGTCAACCAGGTCGGCCTCGTCCTTCGCTACAGTCCGGTTTTCACGGTCTTGAAGCACCTCATCTCCGACCCGGCGCTCGGGCCGTTCCTCACTGCCCACCTCCGCGACGACCAGTTCTTCCCCACCGGAGGCTCCTACGGCAGTACCTGGCGCGGGAGCATCGAGCGCGCCGGCGGCGGCACCCTCATCGAGCATTCGATTCACGACGTCGATCTCTTCCGTTGGCTCTTCGGGCCGATCGCGAACGTCCGCTGCCGCAACCGCTACACCAGCGGCCACGATGGCGTCGAAGACCTCGCGCTCGTCACCTTCGACCACGAATCTGGCCATTCCACGACCCTCTCGTCCGTCTGGCATGGCTGCCTCGACCGGCCTTCCACGCGTCGCCTCGAGGTCTTCTTCGAGGGCGGCTATTTCGCGACGAACGACGACTACATCGGCCCGATCGCCGTCCAGGGGCGATCAGGGCTCGAGCAGGTGATCCCGGCGGAAGAGGTGCTCGAGCGCTACCAGGCGATCACCGGCTTCTCCGACGTCGAGATGGACCTTGCCCGCCGCGGCGCCACCGAGGATTACCTCTTCCTTCGCTGCGTGCTCGAAGGCCGCCCGGCGCACCCCGATTTCCAGACAGCCCTGGCCGCCCATCGCGTCGTTGACGCGTGCTATCGAAGCGCCGCGGGGTCTCGGGAGGTGCGCATCGCAAATCCATAGCGGACGTCTATGGCTGGTCCGCTTCCAATTTACGGACGATTGGGGCGCGCAGTAGAATCTTCGGACGCGGTCGCGCCCCGGCGAGCCGACGTGCAGGGTCGCATCGCCGCCCGAGGAGCTGCTAACTTGACCACCGAAACCCTGAAAGACCTCTACCCGCTCGGCGAGGCGCCGCCCCTCGGCCACGTCCCCGCGCGCATGCACGCCCAGGTCATCCGCCAGTCGCGCTTCGGCCAGCCCACGCAGGCGTTCCGCCCCGAGGTGCTCGAAACCCCTGCGATCGGCCCGGACGACGCCCTCGTTTATGTCATGGCCGCCGGCGTTAACTACAACAACGTCTGGGCCGGCCTCGGCATCCCCGTCGACGTCATCGGCGCCCGCCAGAAGGGCGGCGAGAAGGAAGACTTCCACATCGGCGGCTCCGACGCCTCCGGCATCGTCTACAAGGTTGGCGAAAACGTCACCAACGTGAAGGTCGGCGACGAGGTCGTCGTCCACTGCGGCAGCTGGGATGTCCACGCCCCCGAGGTCGTCGCCGGGCAGGACCCGATGTTCAGCCCGTCCTTCAAGATCTGGGGCTACGAGACCAACTACGGCTCCTTCGCCCAGTTCACGAAGGTCCAGGGCCACCAGTGCATGCCGAAGGCGCCCCACCTGACCTGGGAGGAGGCCGCCGCGCCCACCCTCGTCGGCTCGACCGCTTACCGCATGCTCTTCGGCTGGCCTCCGCACACCGTCCAGGAAGGCGACGCGGTCCTCATCTGGGGCGGCGGCGGCGGCCTCGGCTCCATGGCCATCCAGCTCGTCGCCCAGGCGGGCGGCAAGCCGATCGCCGTCGTTTCGAACCAGTCGAAGTTCGAGTTCTGCAAGCGTCTCGGCGCCGTCGGCTGCATCAACCGCAAGGACTTCAACCACTGGAGCCGCCTCCCCGACTGGGAGAACCAGGAGGAGATGAACGCCTTCACGGCCGGCGCCCGCGCCTTCGGAAAGGCCCTCTGGGACGTGCTCGGCGAGCGCAAAAACCCGCGCATCGTCTTCGAGCACCCCGGCCAGGACACGATCCCGACGTCCGTCTTCGTCGCCGACACCGGCGGCATGATCGTCATCTGCGCCGGCACGACCGGCTACAACGCCGACGTCGACCTGCGCTACCTCTGGATGCGCCAGAAGCGCCTCCAGGGCTCCCACTTCGCCAACGACGCTCAGGCCTACGCCTTCAACGACCTCGTCCTCCAGCGGAAGATCGACCCCTGCCTCTCGCGCACCTTCAAGTTCGAAGAGACCGGCGACTGCCACCAGCTCATGTACGAAAACCGCCACCCAGACGGCAACATGGCCATCCTCGTCGGCGCGCCAGGAGTGGGGCTGAAGTAGGCAACCTGGTCAGGCAAGCCCCTTGCCTTGCGCTGCTTTCCAGATCAAGAGCACGCCGGCGAAGCCCAGGCCGGAAACGGTCAGGGCTTCGAGCACGTAGACCACCGATTCGGTCCACGCGGTCACCGATCCGCGGTCGTATGTCATCACCGCCCACCGGTCCCAGGCGTGGCACGCCCCGGCGAAAACAAGCGCAGTCGCGGTTGCCGCGCCCGCGATCGCGCCCCTGCCGATGCGCCAGAGCAAGACAGCCGAACCCACGTTGGGAGCCACGACAACCAGCGCGACCTTGGGCAGCGACCGAAGCCACCAGTCCGACTCCGGGCGAATGTCAGCCCACGCCCACAGGACCGCGAGCAACAGGGCGTTGAGCGCGGTGACGACCGCGAACTCAACCAATCGAGATGACCTCGCCCATCCAGTGTTCATCGCTGGCATGCGGCAAATCATAAGCGCCGGGTCACCGGCCACGAACGGGCAAGATCGACCCCTGCCTCTCGCGCACCTTCAAGTTCGAAGAGACCGGCGACTGCCACCAGCTCATGTACGAAAAACGCCACCCCGACGGCGCCGCCGGGAACAGCAGCCACCCTACGCTCAGGAACGTCGCCGACGCCTGGCCAGCGCCAGGAAAATCGTAATGACGCCCAATCAGAGCGACGCAACGGTCTTTCGATTCCCCGGCATGGGACCGTTCGGCCCGCTCCCCCTCCTCCCCTGCTGTCGCGAGTCCCGCCACGCCGCCATACTGTTGGGCACACCCACGGCCCGCGAAGACGACACCCCTTCCCCGACTCTCCGTGGTCTCTGTGTCCAATATCGTGACTTCGGGAGGAATACATGACTGTTTACGATGGCCGCGACAAGTTCGGGCGGTACTACGAGGAGTTCGTCGTCGGCGACGTCTACAAGCACTGGCCCAGCAAGACGATCACCGAATCCGAAGACCACCTCTTCTGCGACATCACGATGAACCACCACCCGCTCCACTCCGACCGCTGGTACGCCGAAGAGGAGACGCAGTTCAAGCAGAACGTCGTCGTCGGCAACTTCGTCTATTCGCTCGTCCTCGGCATGAGCGTCCCGGACGTTTCCGGCAAGGCGATCGCGAACCTGGAGATCGAGACGCTCAAGCACTCGAAGCCCACGTTCCACGGCGACACCATCCGCGCCGAGACCGTCGTGCTGGACAAGGTGGAATCGAGCTCCCGCCCCGACCGCGGCATCGTCACCGTCGAAACGCGCGGCATCAACCAGCGCGGCGAAGAGGTCTGCTACTTCAAGCGCAAGGTGATGGTTCCGAAGAAAAGCGCCGGAGCCTGAGTCGCGGCGCCGGTGGTAGAGTTGGCGCCATGAAGAGCTATACCGTCGTGCTCTCGCCCGATCCCAACATGGGCGGCTATTCCGTCAGCGTCCCGGCCATGCCGGGCGCGGTCAGCCAGGGCGACACGCGCGAATCGGCCCTCGCGAACACCCGGGACGCCATGGAAGGCTGGCTCGAGGTGGCGAGGGAGCGGGGCGCTGATGCGCTCCCGGAAACGCACGGGTTGGTCGCCGCGGAAATAGCGGATGTCCTCGACTTCCGAGGAGAAGAGGGCTGGGATCTGCTGATTGAGACCGCCGTGGTGACGCCATTCGCGACGCCCGTGGCTTAGCGCTTCCCGCGCCCTCACCCCTTCCCCGTCTCCCCGCCCTCAAACGTCACCGCAATCCGCTCAGCGTCAAATCGCCGCTTCAACCGCCGCCGGTATTCCAATTCCACCTGCCATCGCGCCGCCGGCCGCGCGTCGCCAACAATGCCAAGCCGCACGTCGCCTTCGCCCACGACGCTCTGGGAGACGACCTTCGGCGCCGAGATCACGTCGCTCGCCAGCGACTCCGCGACCTCCCTCCCCACCACGTTCGCGAGTTCGATCGCCCGGTCACTTTCGCGGAACGGCACGTCAATCTCCACCCGCAGCCGGTTGAGCGATCCCGTTCGGTTGATCGCGATCGTCACGGCGCTGTTCGGGATCGTGTGGATGTTCCCGTCGGCGTCGCGCAAGACCGTCCGCCGCGGGTTGATCTCGATGACCTCGCCGCTCGAACCGCCCACCGTCACCATGTCGCCGACCGAGTACTGGTCCTCGATCAGGATGAACATCCCGTTGATGACGTCCTTTACGAGCGTCTGCGCACCCAGCCCGAGCGCGATCCCCACGACGCCCACGCCCGCAATCAGCGCCGAAACGTTGAGCCCGATCTCGCCGAGCACCAGCCCGGCCCCCAGGAAGAAGAGGAAGATGCTCAAAACCCAGTTCAGCGTCGAGATCAGCGTGTCGGCTCGCCGCCGGATCGCGATCGGGTCTTCCGTTCGAGCCCGCGCCGCCCGGCCGATCGCGCCAAAGAGCACGCGCCCCAGCACCCGCCGCAATACGATGTCGAGAACCACGAGCAGGACGAGGATGATGACGACGCGCGACAGGTGCTCCCCAATGGTCGTCTTCTGCGAATCGAGCCAGTCCCGCCAATCGCTCCAACTGGTGGGGTCAAAGAGAAAGTAGGCGAATCGGCTCATGCCGGCGCCAGCTTCGCGTACGTCTGTAACAGCCGCCGAACGCCCGCCGTCGCGAAGTCGACCTGGTATTCCACGTCGCCTCCATTCTTGCTCGCGCTGATTACCGTCCCGAGCCCGAACTTCGAATGCCGCACCTTCGCCCCGGCGGCGAACTCTGCCTCGGGCGCCGGGAGGTCCGCGTACTTCGGCGGCGCCGCCGCGACCGCTTCCGCATAGCTGCCCGCGCTCGAACCAAGCGGCCGCGTCAGTTCCTTCGGGATGTCCGCCAGGAACCGGGAGGGCGGGTTCGCCATCGTCCCGCCCATCTGGAACCGCCGATACGCCCGCGTCAGGTAGAGTTGGTCCATCGCCCGCGTAATCCCCACGTAGGCCAGCCGCCGCTCCTCCTCCATCTGTCGCGGGTCGTCGAACGAGCGGATGTGCGGCAGCACGCCTTCTTCCATCCCCACGATGAACACGACCGGGTATTCCAGCCCCTTCGCCGCGTGCAGCGTGATCAGTGTCACCGCGTCCACGTCGTCCTTCAGCTCGTCAACGTCCGCCACCAGCGACACATCCTGGAGGAACTGAGCCAGATCCCCCTGTTCCGCGCCGGCGCCCTCGTACTCCGACATCACGGCGCGAAGCTGGTCGATGTTCTCGATGCGGTCTCGCGCATCCGGCTCGCTGTCGAGAAGGTATTTGCCATAGCCCGTCTCGGTCAGCACCTCGTTCAGCAGCGCCGAAAGCGGGCCCTCGCGGTGCGTTCGCAGCCGCCGCAGCATGAGCGCGAACTCCCGCACGGCCGAGGCAGCCCGCCCTGTCACGCTGGATACCGCACGTCCATCAAGGATGTCGTCGCAGGCAGCCACCAGCGAAATCTCCGCGGCCGCGGCATGCTCGCGCAGCCTGTCCACAGTACGATCGCCGATGCCCCTCGGCGGCACGTTGACGACCCGCAAAAAGCTCGCCTCGTCGGCCGGGTTGTGCACCAGCCGCAGGTAGGCCACGACATCCTTAATCTCGCGCCGTTGGTAGAACCGCGTTCCGCCAATCAGCCGGTACGGGATCTTCCGCCGGACGAACGCCTCCTCGATTGCACGGGACTGTGCATTGGTCCGGTACATCACCGCGATGTCGGCGCATCTCCGCCTTCCGGCGACCAGCCGTAAAATCTCGCCGGCGCCGGTTTCGCCCTCTTCTTCGTCGTTGTAGGCGTCGTAGGTGGCGATCAGGTCGCCACCTGCGCGCTCCGTCCAGAGCCGCCGCGGCCGGCGATCCCGGTTCTTCGCAATCACCGCGTCCGCCGCCGCAAGGATCGCCGGCGTCGAGCGGTAGTTTTGCTCCAGCAGAAACACAGTGCAGCCGGGGAAGTCCCGCTCGAAATACTGGACGTTCCGCACGTCCGCGGAGCGCCACGAGTAAATTCCCTGGTCCGGGTCGCCGACGACCGTGATGTTGCCGTGGGCCGACGCCAGCTGGCGCGCGAGCTGGTACTGCACCGGGTTCGTATCCTGGAACTCGTCGACCAGGACGTGCAGGTAGCGGCCGGCGTACTTCTCCAGCATCCCCGGTCCATGCTGGAATAGTCGCACCGCCTCCGAAAGCAGGTCGTCGAAGTCGAGCGCCGACGCCGCC
>JAKALX010000352.1 GCA_021823905.1 Chloroflexota bacterium
TCAACACCCTGCGCGCCCTCGAGGACGCGATCGAGCAGTTCGCCGGCTGCGCCATCGTCATCTCCCACGACCGCTGGTTCCTCGACCGCGTCGCCACCCACATCCTGGCGTTCGAGGGTGAGAGCAAGGTCACGTTCTTCGACGGCAACTTCTCCGAATACGAAGACTGGAGGAAGCAGCAGCTCGGCGACGCCGCGACCCGGCCGCACCGGATCACGTACCGGAAGCTGACGAGGTAAAGACGGTGAGATGGTGATACCTGGTACCGATCATGGAGATGAGAACTCGGGGGTCGGAGGGCCCATTCCAACCTTCACCCTCGCCGAGATCCACACGGCCGTCCGAGACGCCCACGCTCTCGGGGCCATCGGATTTGACGCCGCCAAGCACCTGCTGCTCTGACGCCTCGAGAAGCGGTCCCCGAAGCTGAATCTGGAGGTCTACCCGTACCTGCCGAAGGCGCACGTGCAGACGACCTCCGGACAGGTCCGGCATCGTTGACGAGTCTGGCGGCGGGTGCGTTGAGGTCGAGGAGTCGACATGCCCCGCAGGCCGCGAGTCCTCGCCGACGGTGTGCCTTACCACGCCGGCCGTCGGCCCCCCCGCGGCGCACGGGTGTTTGCCGCGCCCGACGAGGCGTTCTCCCTTCAGGTGGACGCGGTCGAAGCGGAGCCGAGGCGGCGTCTGGGCATGAGCGGTGCGATCCTGAACTTGGCAACGATGCCGGACCTGTCTCGGCCAGCCCAAACACCTCCCCCACCCTCCAGCACCGAAAGCCAGCCCTCACCGACCCTTAACCAAGCCTCCCAAGGTGCTACCATCGCCCAAGGTGAAGACAAGTTCAAGAAGGGATGAAGAAGGAAATTCCTATCCCTTACACGGCTGTCGGCGCCAGCTCGGGTTGACGTCCCGCGGCGCCCGCGTTAGGACTTGCGGCCGGTCGTGAGTTTTCGCACCGCAGCGGTTCGAAGCCGTTGGTCGCGGATAGACGGAGGGAGCCATGTCGGAGGTTCGCGTCGTCGTCGTGGGAGCAGGGATCGCCGGGCTCACGGCAGCCCTTTACCTCGAGGCTGCCGGACAGCACGTGATCGTGCTGGAGGCGTCGGGTCGCGTCGGCGGACGGATGGTCTCGGATAGCGTCGACGGCTTCACCATCGACGAGGGTGCGCAGTTTCTCAGCACCAGGTACCCGGTCCTGGGAGAGCTCATCGAGCGCGTCGGCTTCGCTGCGAGCATCGTCGAGGTGAACCCCTGGGTAGCCGTCGTCCGGGGCGGGCGCCTCCGCAGGATCAGGCCGGACGCCCCCCTATCGCCGCTGAGGTCGGGGCTCCTGCGGCTCCCGGCGTACCTGCGGCTCGCGGTTGGCGGTATGCGGCTCGGGAGGCGCACCCGTGCGCTGTCGCAGAACGACCTGTCCGCCTGGACGTCCTACGACGAGACCGACGGCAAGACCTGGAGCGAATCGTACTTTGGCGCCGAGGTCACGCGTTTCATGATCGAGCCGTGCATCGCGAGCCTGTTCTTCCAGCGCCTCCACGACGACTCCGCCGCGCTGGCGATGCACACGACGTCGCTGTTCTACGGCCTGAGCGGCGACGTCAAGCTCACGGCGCCGGTCGGCGGTATGGGCGCGCTGACGCGCCGGCTCGCGTCCGGCCTCGACGTGCGCCTCGGCAGTCGGGTAGGCTCCATCTCGGTCGCGCCGACCGGGGTCGAGCTGACGGTCGGGGCGGAACGCATCTCCGCCAATCATGTCATCCTCGCGGCACCGGCCTCCGCCGCGCGCGTGCTGCACCCGGAGCCCACCGCGACCGAGCGCGAGCTCCTCGCGACCCCTTACAGCACGACCGCAACCGTCGCGATCATGGTCCGGAGGTCGTTCCGGCTCGGCCCCGACGTCTCGAACCTGTACGCGTTCAATCTCCCCGAGAGCGATCGAGGCGCCGTTGTCGCCGTCACCATCGAGGAGGCGAAGGGAGGCGGACGGGTGGGGAACGGTCACCTCTTCCACGCGTACCTGTCGGGCGACGCCGCCCCGAAGATGATCGCATCGAGCGACGACCAGATCGTGTCCGTGGTCCTCTCCGAGCTGGAGAAATTCCTGCCCGGAGTTTCTCGCGAGGTTTTCGCCACCCGGGTCTACCGGTGGAAGGAGGCGCTGGCCCTCACCCCGCCGGGGCGGGCCAGGCTCGTGGCGCAGTACCGGAAGAGCATCGGACCCGCCCCGCGGTTCCTGCTCGCCGGAGACTACACGGGCATGCCGTTCACGGAAGGAGCCGCCGAGACGGGCAGGTGGGCAGCGACCACGCTCGTCGACCGCCTCGCCCAGTGGGGGGGCGGTGTGGGGAGCGTCGCCGCGGCGTCGTGACGAACTGGGGCACGGTCGCGCGACGGCACCGGGCGAGGTGGAGAACAACGTGGCTCACCCAGCCCAAGGTCATCGCCAACATCCTCGCCCACCTCGCCGCCAAGGGCGCCGATGGCCGCAGCCCTCCCGGCACCTCCCACAACCAGCGGCCCGCGGCGTGAGGCGAGGTCTCGCCAGCGCTGGCGGGCGCCCCGGCGCTGCCGCCATCTTCACACCTGCCATGAGGCTGACGCGACGGCGAGAGCTATGCCCGGCAGGCCTGCAGGGCATGGCTCTCGTCCCTTCGCTCGCTCCCATCGCCCCGGCATCGCCCCGGTTGCACACCTCGCCTAGTGTCTTCCCCAGGAACCAGCCCTTCAAGCGTCCTTGACTGCCCGTCCCAGCGCGCTACCATGCACCCAAGGTGCCAAAGGAAATTCCTATCCCTCAGCAGGCCCATGCGGCCGCCGCCTTCTTCGAGCGCGCTCTGTCGAGTGTGCAAGCGATGCGTCCTGGCTTGGTTTGCCAGCCGTCGAGCAACTCGGCGAGGCACTGGGACGACCGCCTGCCTGAGTCAATTTCTGCGAACACGGCTCTCGCCCAGGACCAACCAGGGGGCTCCCGCTTAGACAATTCAACGCACGCCTTCGATCTCGATCTCTGCTGCCATCTGGCCGGGACGAGGTGCTCAAATATCGCAGCCCGACGATCGCGGTCGCGCATCTGCGGGCATTGCGCTCGCTTGGGCGCTGCCGTCCGCCGACCTGCACTGACCAGGGGAGGAATCAATGCCATCGAGACATCGGCTCTTCACTGTGTGCCTTCTCGCTTTCGTTTTCTTCGGCGCAGCGTTGAGTGTCCAGGGCCAACAACGCGCGGCAAGGCCAAACCCGCTGCCGAGGTATTCGATGGGCGCGTATCCCTTCTTTCCTGCTCCACCGCATCGGTTCCGCGGCAACAGGATCTTCTCCATCGTGTTCAAGACGACGCCTGAAGTTCTCCGAGAGCTGGTGCCACAGCCGCTGGTACCGAATTCTGACAACCTGCTCATTGTCTACATTGGCAGTCTGAATGCCTCGTCGGTCGATTATTCGACGCGAACGGTAAGTTACCACGAGGCAGGCATTCTCGTTCCCGTCGTTTTCCCCAGGACGAACGCTCCGGGCACATTTGCTGTCTCACTGTATCTCGACACTCCGGTTGGCATCGCAGCGGGAAGGGAAATCTGGGGTTTCCCGAAGAAGGATGCGAAGCTGACCTTCAGTGTCAAAGACGGGCAGGTCAGCGGCACTGTCGAGAGGCTCGGCACCGTATTGCTGAGAGTGAACGCGAAACTCGAGAACAAGGTGGAACCGGTGCCGGACCAACGGGAGTTGCCATTCCTGGTCGAGAAGTTGATCCCGTCAGCGCGCAGGAATGCGCCGCCGGACGTGTGGGAACTCGTATCGGTGAGGACAACCGACAGCAAGACCAACGAGTATTGGCCCTGCACGGGAAGCATTCAACTGGGAAGCGGACCAGAGGACCCGTTGGGACGTATCAAGGTGTTGGGAATTGTCCGCGCAGCACTTGTCAACAACGACTTTTCACTGGATTACGGTGAGATCATCCACGACTACCTTTCACGACAATAGCCGCCAGGTGGAACACGTCGAAGATAGGTACCTCCAGGTCCGGCGAAGTTGACAAACGCCGATCCTCCATCTCGGTACCTCACCGCGTGCGCAGCCGATCTCGAGATGCAGCAAGAGCGATTGGGACGCGACGCGTCCGAGCCTCCGCTCGGCTCCTCGCACCCGCCGCCGTCTTACGGCCGAGCGCGACAGGGCGGCACAGATCAAGTGGCCGACCAGGGCTCTCGGCGCACGTGGCACCTCGGGGTTCTTGCCGCCGACCTGCCGGGAGACTCCTACTCCGTCAACCTCGCCGGAGCTGGTACCGATCCTACTGGAACGTCTCGCCGCGGTCGGCCATGTCCAGGAGCAGCTTCGGGGGCTGGAAACGGGCGCCATGGCGAGCGGCAAGCTGGCGCGCGCACTCGACAAAGGCACGAGGCCC
>JAKALX010000353.1 GCA_021823905.1 Chloroflexota bacterium
GCCATGCTCCTGAGCGACGATCCGGCGCCGGTCGAAGCAACGCGCGGCCCTGCGAAGAAGACTGCCCAGTCGGTGCGCATCGACGTGGAGCGGCTCGACGGGCTGATGAACCTCGTTGGCGAACTGGTCATCGACCGCACCCGACTCCAGCAGGTGCGCGAGCAGCTCTCCGGGGTGCTCAAGGACGCGAACCTCACCGAGCTGATGGAGAACTTCGAGGAGACCACCTCGCACCTGGCCCGGATCACCGACGAGCTGCAGGAAGAGATCATGCGCAGCCGGATGCTGCCGGTACGCTCCGTGCTCACCCGCCTGCCGCGCATCGTCCGTGACGTCGCCACGCGCTGCGGCAAAAAGGTGGAGCTGATCACCGCGGGCGAAGAGACGGAGCTCGACCGCTCGGTCATCGAAGAGATCTCCGACCCGCTGGTCCATATCCTGCGCAACGCCGTCGACCACGGCATCGAAGCGCCGGCGGACCGGCTTGCGGCGGGCAAGCCCGAGACCGGAACGATCACGGTCACGGCCTGGAACCAGGAGACCTACATCTACCTCTCGGTACGGGACGACGGCAAGGGGATCGACACGCGCGCTCTCCGCCGGAAAGCCGTCGAGCGGGGCCTCGTCAGCCGCGAAGCCGCTGAAATGGCCAGCGACGAGGCCGTCCTCCAGTACATCTTCTACCCCGGCCTGTCGCTTGCGGCGAAGGTGTCCGACGTTTCCGGGCGCGGCGTTGGCATGGATATCGTGCGCACGAACATCGAGCGGTTGAACGGCCAGGTCAGCGTCAGCAGCACTATGGGCAAGGGCAGCGAGTTCATCATCCAGCTTCCGCTGACGCTCGCGACCACAAAGGCGCTCATGATCATGGCGAACGACACCGTCTACGCGATCCCGCTGGTGTCTGTCACGGAGGCTCTCGCCGAGCACGACGCGGACATCCATTCCGTTGGCGGCCAACGAACGATGCGCCTGCGCGGCCGGCTGCTGCCAATCGTTGATCTCGCGACAGCGCTCGGCGACGCACGGCCTCGATCGCTTTCGCAGGAACGCTTCGTTGTGGCAGCCAAGCACAGCGACCGCCAGGCCGCGTTCCTCGTCGATCGGCTGCTCGGCGAGCAGGACGTGGTGGTCAAGTCGCTGGGCGACCTCATCGGCAACCGCAAGGGGCTGACGGGGGCGACCATCCTCGGCGACGGAACGCTCGGCCTGATCATCGACACCGCGAGCCTCGTCGCCGAACAGGCGCAGGTGAAAGCATCCGCCTGACCCGGGACCCACTCATCGGAGGAAGAGACCTATGCCGGACTCCACGCAACACCTGGTGACGACGCTCTCGAAGGTGGCACGGGAGGGCGCGACCCGCGCCGGCCGCGGCCTCAGCGGGCTCATGGGTCAGGAGATCAGCATCCACATCCCGAGCGTTCGCATCGGCACCAAGGCCGACGCCTGCGACGCGGTCGGCGGAGAGGAATCGATCGTTCTCGGCACCTATCTCAGCATCGGCGGCGACATCACGGGGCATGTCATGCTGCTGTTCCCAGAACAGCGCGCCCTGGAATGCGTCGATCTCATGTGCGGACAGGCTCCCGGGACGACCACCGAAGCCGGCGAGCTCGCGGAGTCGGCGATCGGCGAGCTTGGCAACATCGTCGGCTCCGCCTTCGTCAACGCGCTGGCCGACCAGGTAAACCTGGTCCTCCACCCCAGCCCGCCCAACGTCGTGCACGACATGGCGATCGCGCTCGTCCAGTCGATCTACGCGGAGGTGCTCTCCCAGGGCGGCGACGTCGTGATGATCGATACCGTCTTCGAAGACCATACCGGCAACACAGCCGGCCTTCTCATCATCGCGCCCGATCCTTCGTGCCTCCCGCAACTCGAGAGGTTGGCGGCATGACCGTGCTTGCGACCGAGCAGAAGCGCGTTTCAGTGGGAATCGGGCAGATGGCGGTAAGCAAGGATCCAACCGAGGTGCTCGTGGCCTACGGGCTTGGCTCGTGCATCGGCGTCACTGTCTGGGATCCGCAGGTCCGCGTCGCCGGCCTCGTGCATGTGCTCCTTCCGGATTCGGAAGGGCGCAGGTCCGACGCCAGGGAGCCGGCACGGTTCGCCGACACGGGCATCGACGCCCTCATCGAGAGAGTCGTCGCAGCGGGCGCAGTGCCCCGCCGGCTCGTGGTGAAGGTCGCGGGAGGCGCGGCTGTTCTCGGCCCGGCAAACACGGAAAAGTTCAAGATCGGCGAACGGAATGCCGAAGCGATCCATCGGAGGTTGAAGCGGCACGGCCTCTGCCCGGCTGCGACGGAAAGCGGCGGCGTCAAAGGACGCACGCTCGAAATGCACGTCGCCACCGGCAAGACGTTCGTGCGCACCGCGGCCTCACCGGCCAGCGAACTGTAGGAGCTGAACATGGCAACAATTCTTGTGGTCGATGACGCTGCGTTCATGCGAATGCGCATGTCGAAGATCCTCACGGAAGCGGGTTACGAGGTCGTCCAGGCTGAGAACGGCCTGGACGCGATCGCCAAGTACAAGGAGTCGCAACCGGACGCCGTGCTTATGGACATCACCATGCCGGAGATGGACGGACTGACGGCACTGAAGGAGATCCGGGCGCTGTACCCGGCTGCGCGGATCGCGATGGTTACCGCGCTCGGTCAGCAGCAGATCGTCCTCGAGGCAGTCAAGAGCGGCGCCAAGGACTTCCTCGTGAAGCCCTGTGAAGGCGACCGTGTCCTTGCAGCCGTCAGCAAGCTCTGCGCCTAGCGCAAGGAGATCGCGAAATGGCTTCGCCTTCGCCGTCCCCGGAGCGGCCGATCCGTGTCCTGGTTGTCGACGACTCCCCATTCATGCGCCATGCCATTGAACGGCTGATCGCCGCCATTCCCGGCGCCCAGGTCGCCGGCACAGCGGGCGACGGTCTCGAGGCGGTTCGCAAAGCCCTGGAGCTGCGGCCCGACGTCATCACCATGGACGTGGAGATGCCGCGCATGAACGGCGTGGCCGCCGTCGCCGAGATCATGTCGACGGTGCCGACCCCGATAGTCATGCTCAGCACGCTGACCACCGAGGGCGCGGACACGACGCTCCGCGCGATCGACGCGGGCGCCGTCGAAATCGTGACCAAACCCAGCGGCCTCAGCAACGACCTCGTGAACGTGGGCGAGCGGCTCGCCGAAGCGGTCACGCGGGCCAGCTACGCGCGCGTCTCGAGGCGGCACCCGGCCATCACGCTCGCCCCGCCGCCAACACCCACGCGGCCGACCACGGGCGGTCCCAGCGTGTCTGCCCAGTATGTCGTCGTCATCGGTTCCTCCACCGGGGGGCCCCCGGCGCTGAGCGCTGTTGTTCCGAAGCTCCCGGCCGACCTGCCGGCCGGCGTCCTCGTCGTCCAGCACATGCCCCCGGGCTTCACCGGCGCGCTCGCGAAGCGGCTAGATTCGCTTTCGCAGCTGCCGGTGCGCGAAGCGGTGGACGGCGAACTCGTCGCGGTTGGCCAGGTACTGGTTGCGCCCGGGGATTTTCATCTGATCGTCGGTCCCGACCGCCGCATCCGGCTCGACCAGGGGCCGACGGTCCACGGCGTGCGTCCCAGCGTCGACATTACCCTGCAATCAGTCGCCGCCGTCTACGGCAAGCGCGCAAGTGTCGCGATTCTGACCGGCATGGGCCGTGACGGCGCCGACGGCTCGGTTGCGGTGGAACGCAGCGGCGGGTCGATCTTCACGCAGGACGAACCGTCCTGCGTCGTCTACGGCATGCCCCGTGTGGCCAAAGAGCGAACGCAGCACGCTGTCGAGGCGCCGCTGGATCGCATCGCCGGCCTGCTCGCACGGAGCGTTCCCGGATGGAGGGGAGCACGATGACTGACACAGTGCCCGTCGACCGCGACTGGCTTTCGTTCCGCAACGCACTCGAGGCCGCGATCGGCGTGCCCCTGGGGCAGTACAAGGAGCCCCAGATGAAGCGGCGGCTCGGGAGCATCATGACCCGGCGCGGCTTCGCCAACTGGCCCGCGTTCGAAAAAGCGATGGGCCGCGATGGCCAGCTCCTCGCCGAAGTCCGCGACACGCTGACGATCAACGTCAGCGAGTTTTTCCGCCAGGCCGACCGCTTCAAGGAGCTGTCGGACTCGCTCATCCCCCGTCTCGAGAAGCAGACGGGCCAACCCCTGAAGATCTGGAGCGCGGGGTGCTCGATCGGCTGTGAGCCCTACACCCTCGCAATCATCCTGGATGAGCTCAATCCCCGCAGCCGCCACTCGATTATCGCGACAGACGTGGACATGCCCGCGCTCAACCGCGCGAAGAGCGGCACGGGCTACTTCCCGGCCGAGGTGCGCGCCGTACCCCCGACGCTGCTCAAGAAGTACTTCGTCCATGATCCAGGC
>JAKALX010000354.1 GCA_021823905.1 Chloroflexota bacterium
GCGCGACGCGTTCAACCCATAGCGGCACGAGGTTCACTGGCGGCGATTCGATGTCGATACCAGTATCGGGCGTGCCCGCGTCCCCACCCGGCTTCCTCGCCGTGCGCCATGTGCCTGCCGGCTACCGCACGAAGGGTGGTGCCAGTGGTAGCGACGCATATGGCCAGTCCTACACCCTCGACCTGGAATCCGGTGGCGGCGAGCGCCTGACCATCAGCCAGCGGACCCGTTCCGATGGCCTTCCGGCAGGCCTCAAGACAAGCGAGGTGCTCATGCTACCTGGTGGCATTCCGGGCTACCGGGGCCAGAGCGGCTCGTCCCGAACCCTGACGTTCGCGAAGGACGGGATCGCCGTGGCGATCTCGGCGACGGGGCTGCCGTTTGAAGAGCTGGAACGAATCGCGGCAGGGATGCTGGCGCCCTGAGGCCAGTCGATTTCGCGCGACTTGTTGCCGATCCTCCCCTGAGCATTGCGCCGAAAACTGCCGTCTTCTACTGGGAGGGCACGTCGAAGGGCGTGTCCCACGGGAGTTGAGGATGGCCGTCTCGGTGGAACTTCCCAAGCTTGGATTGCAGGCGCCGCCGGCGCTGCTGGCCGAGTGGTACCTGCCCGACGGCGTGACCGTGCACCGGGGCGAGGCACTCTGCCGGATCGAGACGAACAACGTGGCAGTCGAAGTGGAGGCGGAGGGAGACGGCGTGCTGCGGCACCGGCTGGAGGCGGGGCGGGAACGCCCGGCGGGGGACATCCTTGGTGTCATCCTGGCCAGTGGCGAGCGAATGCCCGAGCTTCCGCCGGTCGGGGAGCTGCCAATCCCAACGGCCACCGCCAACCACGGTCCGAGCGAAGACGAATGGCAGGCCTCGGTGCGGGCGATGCGCTACTGGCCACCGGACGCCACGGAGCCAGCCGGCGACGACCCCGAACCGCCACCCGCGGAACCAGAGAACGCGGAGCCCGCGAAGGCGTTCGAGCTCGTGCCGTTCCCACGCAAGGCCGCGCCCGCCGAGCCGTCGAACTGGGACGTGGCACCCGGCGACGCCGCCGACTTCGCCTCCGCCCTTCTGCGGCCGGAGACGCCCGGGCCGCTGCCCAGGGACGACACGGCCGTGAGGGACGAGCCTGAGATGGACGCAGCGGAGCACTCGCACAGCGAGCTGGGAGCAGCGCCCGAAACCCCTGACGCGGTGCAGGCCGCTCTTTCGATGCGGGTGACTGTTGACCTCGTGGAGACGCACAAGCTGCGCGCCCAGCTCGGGCGTGAGTGGCGAGACGCCGATCTTTCCCCCACGAACGCTGACGTCGTGGTCCGAGCGGTCGGCCGCGCCGCGATCGAATTCGGCGGCGACGGGAGCGTGGCGCTCCGGACGTTCGACGGCGAACAGGCACGGGCCGTCATGCTGCGCGACGCCGGCCTCGTGCCGTTCAGGCAGGCGGTGCTGGAGCTGCGAAAGAACGAGCCGGGCCCAATCGACGCCGCTTGCATCGTGTCCCTGTTCGAGGACGTGGACGAGGCGGAGCCTCCGCTTGAACCTGGCTCTTCGTTCGCCCTGGCGATCGGGGGCGAGCGATCGGCGGTGCGCTGGGACGGTGAGCGCGCTGGACCGGGCGCGGAGCTGACGCTCACGCTGCGCTGCGATCCGGCACTCGTCGAGCCGTTTGAGGCGGCCCGCTTCCTGGCGCGCGTGCGCGAGCTCGTCGAGGCGCCGTACGCGCTGCTGGTAGCCTGAGAGGAGGGCCTCTCGCCGCGCGCCCGAGTTTCGGGCAGTCTGGATGAGGGAGAACGGGGCATGACCACCGACGACCGCACGATTCGCGTGTATGACCTCGGCGCCACGAGCTACGGCGACGTCCACCGCCTGCAGCGCCGCCTCCAGGCGCAACGGCGGGAGGGCGCCGGTTTCGATTCGCTGCTGCTGACGGAGCATCGGCCGGTCATCACGCTCGGGCGGAGTCACCCGGAACCGGATCTGCGCGTACCGCTCCAAACCATCAAGAACTACGGCATTGAATTGCACCAGACCGAGCGCGGCGGCGACATCACGTACCACGGGCCCGGCCAGCTCGTCGCCTACGGCATCGTCGATCTCAAAGGCTGGAATCTCGGCGTGATCGACTACGTCGACGGGCTCGAGGAGACCGTCATCGGGGTCCTGGCCGACTGGGGTCTGCGGGCCGAGCATCGGGAAGGCGCGCGGGGCGTGTGGGTCGGCGGGCGGAAGATCGCGTCGCTCGGGCTGAACGTGCGGCGCTGGGTGACGATGCACGGCATCGCCCTCAACGTCGATCCGGATATGAGCCACTTCGACCTGATCAACCCGTGCGGGATGCCTGATGTTGAGATGACGAGCCTGAGCGCTGAGATGAACAAGCAGGTGCCGATGGCCGACGTGTCGGAGTCGTTCGTCTTCCATTTCGGGCGCGTCTTCAGTTGCCGCACCGAGATGGTCGACATGAGCGAGAAGAGAGACGCGAACGGCTGAGGCGGCGGCGGCGAACCGGCGGGGCGCCGCCAGGCAGACAAGGCAACCTTTTCGCCACTGGCGCCGTTAACGAGATTGGACGGTCGGGTAAGGAAACGGCAGCAAACGGGTCAAACGTCGGGAGGTTCGAAGCGATGTCACAAACAATCAACACGGCGGCGCTTTTCGCCACCCTGTACGCCGCGGTCGTGATCATGCGCATGGCGGGATAGCAACCGCGCCAGGGGCCGAACGGACCTTGCGCGTCGTGAGGGAGGGGGCGACGCTCATTGCGTGCAGGCCCTCGAAGAGCTGACGCAAGACTACGCCGCCTGGTGGATCGATTTCCTCGGCGAGCACAACCACGTCGGCGGCGAAGACGCGACGCGATGGCTGCTCGAGCGATCACGCCTTTCGGCCGGCGACCTGATGCTGGATTGCGGGGCGTTCGTCGGGGCCTCGGCGCGGTACGTCGCCCAACGGGCGGGGGTGCGAGCGGTGGCGGCGGACGTGAACCCGGACTTCCTCGTCGCGGGCCGGCGGCTCCAGGGCGGATCACTCGTCGAATGGGCGCCGGCCGACACCCGGCGATTGCCGTTTCGCGATGGCGCGTTCGATAGCGTGTGGTCGCTGGACAGCTTCGTCGCGCCGCGGGAGATGAGCCGCGTGGCGGCGAGCCGCTCGACCGTCTGCCTGTGTTGCGAGACGCCGATCGACAACCGGGGAGGCCTCGAATCGTTCATCGACGAGTGGCGCGAGTTCGGCTGGGAGATGGCCGCGCACCGCTCGCTGACGATGGACGCGCTGCAGACCTGGCGCCGGGCGGAGGCGGAGATGGTGGGTAAGCGGCGGCTGTACGAGGACCGCTACGGGACGCGGCCGTACCTCGGCCAACTGGATCTCGTGGGCTACCTGGTGCAGGCCTACGAGCGCGGCGGGATGGGCCACAGCCTGATCGTCTTCGCCCGCGGTTGAGGCTCAGACAACGACGGCGAGGATGCCCGCGACACAGAAGAACGTCCCGATGGCGATTCGCCGCGTGAAGCGTTCGCGCAGGAAGAGCATCGAGAGCGGGAGGCCCATCAACGGCGCGGTGGCGGAGAGGACGGCGGTGCGAGCAGCGCCCGCTTCGGCGACCGCGTAGACGTACATGAGGCTGCCGAAGCCGGTGCCGATGAGGCCCGCGGCGGCGATCCCAAACACGGTCTTCCGGCGCGAAAACGGCGCGCGCAGCGCCGCCGGCCGCGTTACCAGCGCGAGCGCGAGAAGTGCGAAGCCACCGGCGGGAGCGCGGATCGCGCCGGTCGCAATCGGCTCGAGCTCTCCGTGGGCGCCGGCCAACCAGAGGGTCGCGGCTGCCCAGAAGATCCCGACCAGGACCAGGAGCGCATAGCCGAGCAGCGGGTGCGGCTCGGAGGAGGTCGTGTGCGGCAGGTCGTCGAAGGCCGAGAGCGCTGGCTCGACCGGCGGGACGACGGCGAGCGGCTGGGCGGGCTCGCGGGCGCCAGGAACGACGATCAGCATGATGCCCGCGCCGATCAGGAGCGCGCCGAGAGGAAGCCCCCATTTGAACGGCTCGCCCAGGATCACGATGCCCCCGGCGACAGTCATGCTGATGTAGAGCGCCATCGAGATCGGAAACGCCCGCTGGAGGCCCAGCAGGCCGAGGACGCGGATGTAGAGGGTGTCGCCAAACGCATAACCGATGAAACCGCTGCCCATGACGCCGAGCAGGCCCAGCGTCGTCGCGTCGCCGTAGGAGTGGTACTGGCCGCTGACCAGGAGCATGACCGCGAGCGCGGCGCTGCCAATGGTGAGACGCAAGCCGGAGAGGACGATGGGAGGGGTGCGGGCGGTGAGCGAGGTGAGCATCACGCTGGTCGCCGCCCAGACCATGGCGGACAGCAGCGCGGCAAGCTCA
>JAKALX010000355.1 GCA_021823905.1 Chloroflexota bacterium
GGCGAACTTCTGGCAGCGGCAGGCCGAGCTGGAGGGGGCCAAAGGCAACGTCATCACCGACGGTCGGCGAGAAGAGCTGGACGTCGGGATCCTGGAAGACGAGGCCGACGCGGCGGTGGAAGCGGTAGGCTTCGGCCGCGTCCTGCTCCAGGGTCTGGACCGGTTCGCCAAAGACGGAAAGCCGGCCGGAGGTGGGCTGGTAGAGGCCGTCGAGGAGCTTGAGCAGCGTGGACTTGCCGCTGCCGTTGGCGCCGAGGAGGGCGACGCGCTCGCCTTCGCGGATGGTGAGAGTGATGCCGTCCAGCGCGAGCTGGCGATCGTTGTAAAGGAAGCGGACGTCCTCGAGCTCGAAGACGGGCGGTGCGGATGCCGGCATCAACGCAGCCACCAGCCCGCGGAGATGGAGGAGGCGGCGAGGGCGAGGGATGCGGCGCCGAAGACCCAGTCGGCGGGGCGTATGTGGAATTCGGTGAGGGTCCGGAAGCGGTTGGAGAAGCCGCGGGCGAGCATCGCCTGGTAGACGTCGTCGCTCATGCGGAAGGAGCGGCTCATGAGGACGCCCATGGAGGAGACGACCCACCAGCGCTGCTCGCGGCCGGTAGTCTTCGCGACGACGCGGCTCTTGCGAGCGAGGAACATGCCGCTGACGGTGTGGAGGAAGAGGAATATGTAGCGGTAGGTCATCGCGAGGATGAGGACGAAGATGTTGGGCATGCGGTAGAACTGGAGGGCCTTGAGGACGTCGGCCCAGCGGGTGGTGAGGACGAGGAGGATGGCGAGCGAGACGGAGACGGCGACGCGGAGGACGAAGATCCCTGCGGCGAAGAGGCCATCGCGTGAGGCGGTGAGGGTGGCGAAGCCGAGGGGGATTTCGAAGAGCGGATGGCCGTGGACAACGAAGATCGAAGGGAGTACCACGATGCCGCTGAAGAGCGGGATGCCAAGCCAGACGCGCCTGAGGAACGAGCGGAGGGAGATGGCAGAAACGGCGGCCGCGGCAAGCACGGCGGCGTAGAGCACGACCAGGACGAGCCAGTCGCGGGAGAGGCCGGCGGCAAGGATGAGGGCGACAAAGGCGGCTACTTTCACACGTGGGTCGCGGCGCTGGAGAAAGCCGTTACGCCGGGCGCTCTCTTCGGAGAAGATCGCTGTTTCGACGCTGGTCGTGATGCCGGCGAGGGTCTTCTCGACGAAGCCGGGACGCTGGCGGCGGGCGTGCGGACGCGAAGCGGCATCGCTGGCGGCCGGAGCGCTGCAGCTCACTTTTCGGCCGTGCGCCAGTCGGGTGGCGCCGAAGGCATCATCCAGCGGCCCGCGCTGTAGACGGCGAAGAGGACGCCGGAGAGCAGTCCGAAGCCGACGACGGCGGCGAACTGGTAGCCGAGGTTCTGCTTCCAGGCGGGGTCCGTTGGGCTGACCCAGGGTGGTTCGTAACCGGAGAACGGGCTGGACATGCCCCCTGAAGTTTTGCCGAGATTGACGGGGACGCAGTTACATTCACGGTTGACCGCCGGGAGCGCGTTGTAGAGCGTTGAATCGCCGCTGGCGCGGGCAGAGAGCGCCGCCGACACCTCGGCCTGGGTGGCGCTCTGGTCCTCACCGAACGCGCCGGCGGGGGCGATCAGGCCCATCGGCGCCCAGACGACGATCGCGGCGAAGATCATCGCCGGGCCACGCCAGGCGCGGTGGCCACGAAGGGCGAACGCTATCAGCGGGAGAGCAGCAGCGGTGATGACGGCCGAAACCAGAACGGATTTCGAAACGTCGGCCCAACTGACGCGAGTCCAGTCGAGGCCGCCCCAGGCGCCGAGGCTGCCGCCTTTCAGCCAGCCCGCGACGAACACGAGGAGGCCGGCGCCCACGAAGAGCCCGCCGGCTACCACCCAGGGATTGAACCTGGGGGCAACCGACACCGTCTCGTCCGCGCCTTTGCGGCCGCGGAGGAGGAGCTCCGGATAGGAGCGCTGGAGGTAGGCAAGGCCCAGCGCGGTGACGGCGGCCTCAACGAAGGACGCGCCGAAGAGATGAGCGACGAGCATGGAGGGGATCGCGGTGGAGAGTCCGTAGGGGCTGTAGTTGGGGACGCCGTTGGTGCTGGAAAGGCCGGGCTGGATGCCGAGCTCGAAACCAACGGCGAGGGCGGCCACGCTGATGCCCACGTAGGCGCCAATGGCCGCGGCGACGACCCGCCGCTCGCTGAGAACGTGCGAGCGGCCAGCAACCACGCGGTAGACGAGGTAGCCAGTGATTGGAAGCAGGATGCCCATGTTGAACGCGTTGGCGCCGATGGCGGTGATCCCGCCGTCGCCGAAGAAGAGGGCCTGGATGACGATCGCAACGGAGGTGGAGACAACGGCGGCCCAGGGGCCGATGACGATCGCGGCGAAGGTTCCGCCGACGGCATGAGCGGTCGTGCCGCCGGGAACCGGGACGTTGAACATCATGATCGCGAAGGCGAAGGCGGAGAAGATCGCGAGGAGCGGCACGGTGCGGCCGCCGACGACGCGGCGGACGCGGGCCACGGCGACGGCCCAGAACGGGGTCGCGGTCGCGTAGAGCACGCCGCAGGTGGCGGGACTGAGGTAGCCATCAGGAACGTGCATGGTTGCCTCCTGACGCGGCAGCGAGGCGGCTCGCACACGAGCTGCCCGTGTCCTCTCGCGGTTGAACCTAGCTTTCCGTGCACGGGTTGTCAACTGCAATTGATTGCAACTGAACAAGACGGCGGCGGTCTGGTTCGTTGCCGACCGGCGGGAGGGTCCGTATGGTTCCCAGGATGCCGCGCGCCGCCCGCTACACCGTTGGTGACCTGGACGTTGCCGTCGTTTCGGACGGGGAGTTCCGGCTGGATGGGGGCGCGGTCTTCGGGCTGATCCCGCGGATCATGTGGGAACCCGTTATCGGGCGCGAGAACATCGACGCCGAGTACCGGATCCCGCTGGGGCTGAACTGCATGGTCGTGCGGAGCGGCGGCGAGGTGCTGCTCGTGGACACGGGATTCGGGAACAAGCTGCCGGGCGCGGTGCGCGAGCGGGCGTTCCCGGGAGACTACGGGCACCTGCTGGAGGAGCTGGCGGCGCTCGGGATCGGGCCCGAGGACGTGACGGTGGTGGCGAATACGCACCTGCACGCCGACCACTGCGGCTGGAACACGATCCGGGACGACGCCGGGAAGCTCGTGCCGACGTTCCCGCGGGCGCGGTATTTCATCGAGCGGGGCGAATACGAAGCGGCGACCCACCCGAACGAGCGGACGCGGGGAACATATTTCGCGGAGAACTTCGAGCCGCTCATGGCGAGCGGGCAGCTGGATTTCGTGGACGGCGAGCGGGAGATCATGCCCGGGGTGAGCTTTCTGCCGACACCCGGGCATACCGCCGACCACGCGTCGATCGTGCTTTCGAGCCGGGGCGAGACCGGGATCTACCTGGGCGACCTCGTGCACCACGCCGCACAGGTCGAGCGTCCGGTCTGGATCCCGGCGTTCGACGTGCTGCCGCTGGTCTCGCTGGAGACGAAGAAGGCGCTGACAGAGCGTGCCATTCGGGAGCGTGCGCTGCTGATCAGCGTCCACAGCGCGTTCCCGGGCGTGGGCCGGTTGACCGAGGCGAACGGCCGCCGGACATTCGTGGCCGAATGAGCAACGAGGAGCCGGTATTTCACCCGGGACTGCACGAAACGCACCGGGCCGCCGGGGCAACGTTCGAGGTTCACGGCGGGTGGTCGCTTCCGGCCCACTACGGCAACCCCGCCGCGGAATACCAGGCGCTGCGGACCAGAGCGGCCGTGTTCGATCGGTCGAACCGGAGCCGGTTCCTGGTGACCGGGACAGACGCGCACGTCGTGCTGGGGCGAGCGTTCGCGGGGCACGCCCAGGAGTTGGAAGAAGGCCGGGCGATGCGGGCGGCGGCACTCAATGAAGAGGGCACGATCCGAGACCTGGCGCTGATCGCGCGAACAGGCGGGATCGCGTACACGGTCATCGGTGAGCCCGGGCAGCGGTTCGAGACGCTCAAACGACTACAGACGGCGGTGGGCAACGACTTCGAGGTGCAGATCGACGATCGGACGCAGACCACCTGCCTGCTCGGGATCGCCGGCCCAGGGACGCTGGACGTGATGCGCGAACATCTTGCGGAGGGGCTGCCCGGCCGGGTTGAGCCGATGCAGTGCGCGGCGTTCCAGTTTCACGGCTTCCGGGGGCTGGCGATCCGAGCGAGCGACACGGGCGAGGACGGGTTCGAACTGATGCTTGCGCCCGCGGTGGCGCAGCACCTTACCGATACGTTGCGGAAGGCCGGCGTGGGGCTGACGGGGAGAACAGCGCTGGAATCGGCGCGGGTGGAGGCGTGCATCCCGGCTTTCGATCCCGACCT
>JAKALX010000356.1 GCA_021823905.1 Chloroflexota bacterium
CATTGGCGCGACGACGCTCGACGAATATCGCAAACACATCGAGCGTGACGCCGCGCTCGAGCGGCGCTTCCAGCCAATCATCGTGGAGCAGCCGTCAGTCGAAGAGACCGTCGAGATTCTCAAGGGCATCCGGCCGCGCTACGAGGAACACCACAAGCTCAAGATCGCCGACGCCGCGCTCAGCGCCGCGGCAGAGCTTTCGGCGCGCTACGTGATCGACCGGTTCCTGCCGGACAAGGCGATCGACCTGATCGACGAGGCCTCGAGCCGGGTGCGCATCCGCCGCGCCGCGACGCCGCCGTCGCTGAAGGAAGCGATGCGCGGCCTCGAGAGCCTGCGCCGCGAGAAGGAACAGGCGATCGCCGCGCAGCAGTACGAATACGCCGCCGAGCTGCGTGACCGGGAGATCAAGCTTCAGGAGAAGATCTCCGAGATGGGCGAGTGGGAGGAAGGCGAAGAAGGCATCGCCACCCCCGTCGTCACCGAGGAGGACATCTCCGAGGTCATCTCAATGTGGACGGGAATCCCCGTGGCGCGCATCGCGAGCGAGGAGAGCGCCCGGCTCCTGAAGATGGAAGAATCGCTCCGCGGCCGGGTAATTGGCCAGGACGAGGCGATCGAGTCGATCGCCCGCGCCGTCCGGCGCGCGCGTGCCGGTCTCAAGGATCCGCGCCGCCCTATCGGCGTGTTCCTCTTCCTTGGCCCAACCGGCGTCGGCAAGACGCACCTCGCCAGGGCGCTCGCTGAGTTCATGTTCGATTCGCAGGACAACATGATTAAGCTCGACATGAGCGAGTTCAGCGAGAAGCACACGGTCTCCCGCCTGGTCGGGGCGCCTCCCGGCTATGTCGGCTACGACGACGGCGGCCAGCTCACGGATACGGTCCGGCGCAAGTCGTACTGCCTGATCCTGCTCGACGAGATCGAGAAGGCGCACCCCGAGGTGTTCAACCTCCTGCTCCAGATCTTCGACGAGGGCCGGCTGGCGGACGCCAAGGGCCGCAAGGTCGACTTCCGCAACACGATCATCATCATGACGTCCAACGTTGGGTCGGACCTGATCAAGCGCGACTCGGCGCTCGGGTTCTCCCGCAGCGCCGAAGAGGCGAGGAACCAGGAAGACCGCTACGGCCGCATGAAGGACAAAGTCCTGGGCGAGCTGAAGAACGTGTTCAAGCCGGAGTTCCTCAACCGCATCGACAGCACCGTCGTGTTCCATTCGCTCACCAAGGAAAACATCCGGCAGATCGTGGACCTCGAGCTGGTCAAGGTCGAAAAGCAGTTGAGCACGAAGGGCGTGACCATCGAAGTCACCGAGGCTGCCAAGGACTGGATCGGCGAGAAGGGCTACGACCAGGTGTTCGGCGCCCGCCCGCTGCGCCGCGTGATCCAGGACAACATCGAGGATCGGCTCAGCGAGATGCTGCTTTCCGGCGCGTTCGGCAGCGGCGACAAGGTTGTCGTCGACCACAAGCCGGACGACGAAGGCGGTCTCGCGATCGAGGCCGTCCGGGAGCCCGCGCCGGTTGCGTAGCACAGGGGCGAGGGGCGTCGCGTCCCTCGCCCGTCTTCCGGAAACGAACCGTTAGGCCCGGGTGGGCTACTCGGTAAGGCTAGGTTGACGGCCCCCGGGAGTAGGTGTACGGTAGTAGACGGCTTGCTATGCCCAGCGTTTTCCCCATCTTTCGGTCCACCAATATCCATCTCTTTACGCAAATCGCACACTGAGTCCTGAAGGAGCTGCTGCAGGATGACCACTCCGCGTGACGTGGTGCGAGCGGGGAGCACTGTCCCTCTCGACATCCAGACGTACGGGCAAATCCCGAACGTCCTCGAAATCCCGAGCCTGATCAAAGTCCAGATCGACAGTTTCGAGTGGTTCAAGCAGGAGGGCCTGCGGGAGCTCCTGAGCGAGATATCGCCCATCACCGACTTCACCGGCTCGAAGATGGATCTCGTCTTCGGCGACTACGAGTTTCGTGAGCCGAAACATACGATGGGTGAGTGCCGGGAACGCGATATGACGTTCTCGGCGCCGCTGTTCGTGGACGTGGAGCTCCGGATCAGGGAGTCCGGCGAGATCAAGGAGCAGCGGCTTTTCTTTGGCGACTTCCCCCTGATGACCAACCGGGGAACGTTCATCATCAACGGCGCCGAGCGCGTCGTTGTCTCGCAGCTGGTCCGCTCCCCGGGCGTCTACTACACGCTCGATCTCGACCCCGCGACCAACAAGCGGCTCATCTCGGCGAAGCTGATCCCGAACCGTGGCGCCTGGCTCGAGTTCGAAACCTCGAACCGTGACGTGCTTTACGTGAAGGTCGACCGCAAGCGCAAGATCCCGGTCTCGACGCTTATCCGGGCGATCGACGTGCCCGGCATACTCCCGGGTGACCACGACAATCCGCGGTTCGCGAAGTTCTTCGCGGCCACGGAAGACAAGGCGCGCGATTCCGCGCTGCGCGAGCTGGAGAGCGAGCTCGGCACCGACACACGCTTGCTCGCGATGTTCGAGGACGTAGATTCGAGCGATCTTCGCCGCTACGTCGCCACGACGATCTCGAAGGAAACGCCGAAGGCCGAGAACAAGCACGAGGCGTTGCTGGAGTTCTACCGGAAGATCCGTCCGGGCGACCCGCCGACGCACGACAACGCCCGCAACCTGCTCAACCAGCTCTTCTTCATCCCGCGCCGCTATGACCTGGGGCGCGTGGGGCGGCACAAGCTCAACCGGCGCCTCACTCTGCCCGAGGACATCACGCAGCGCTGGCTCCGGCAACGCGATCTCATCGAGATCGTGCGCGAGCAGGTGTTGATGAACAACGGGATGGGCGGCACCGACGGTCGCGGTCACCCCGACGACATCGACCACCTCGGCAATCGCCGCGTGCGCGCGGTGGGCGAGCTGATTCAGCAGCAGTTCCGCGTCGGCCTCCTGCGCATGGAGCGCGTTGTGCGCGAGCGGATGACGATCACCGATCCGGAAGAGGCGACGCCCAGCGCGTTGATCAACATCCGGCCGGTGGTCGCGGCGATGAAGGAGTTCTTCGGCGGCAGCCAGCTCTCCCAGTTCATGGACCAGACGAACCCGCTTTCGGAGCTCAACCACAAGCGACGGCTGAGCGCGCTCGGCCCCGGCGGCCTTTCGCGGGACCGCGCCGGCTTCGACGTGCGCGACGTCCACAACAGCCACTACGGCCGCATCTGTCCGATCGAGACGCCGGAAGGCCCCAACATCGGTCTCATCGGCTCGATGGCGACCTATGCGCGCCTGAACCAGTTCGGGTTCATCGAGACGCCTTACCGGCGCGTGATAAAGGAGATGTCGCCGGACGACTCCCGCCTCGCGGGCCAGGTCGCCCGGGAGGGCGTCGCGGGCGACAACGGCAAGTCGATCGTCGGGAGCGGTGAGACGATCACGGCACGTCACATCGAGAGCCTGCGGGCCCTCGGCCGCTCCGTGCCGATCGTTCCGATGGTCACGTTGGAGATCGCTTACCTCACCGCCGACCAGGAAGACAAGTACGTCGTCGGCCAGGCGAACGCCTTGCTCGACGAGTTTGGCCACTTCCTCGAGGACCGCGTCGAAGTCCGAACGAACGACGATTTCCAGATCCGGACACCCGTTGAGATCGACTTCCTCGACGTATCGCCCAAGCAGATGGTGTCCGTGGCGACGGCGCTGATCCCATTCCTCGAGCATGACGACGCGAACCGCGCCTTGATGGGTGCGAACATGCAACGCCAGGCGGTGCCGCTCGTTCGCCCGGAGGTTCCGCTCGTCGGCACGGGAATGGAGCGCCGCACGGCGGTCGACAGCGGCCACGTGGAGATCGCCGCCGGCGACGGCCTCGTCATTGAGGCGACCGGCAACCGCGTGACCGTGCGCTACGACGATCCAGCGTTCGGCGAGGTGGCGCTCAACCTGACGAAGTTCACCCGCTCGAACCAGGGGACCTGCCTCAACCAGCGGCCGCTGGTGCTTCGCGGCGAGCGAGTGACGAAGGGCCAGCCGCTGGTCGACAGCTCGAGCACCCAGGGCGGTGATCTTGCCCTTGGCCAGAACGTGCTATGCGCGTTCATGAGCTGGGAGGGCTACAACTTCGAGGACGCGATCATCATCAGCGAGAGCCTGATCCGCGAGGACAAGTTCACGTCGATCCACATCGAAAAACACGAAGTGGAAGCTCGCGACACGAAGCTCGGGCCCGAGGAGATCACGCGGGACATCCCGAACGTCGGCGAGGAATCGCTGAGCGACCTCGACGAGGACGGGATCATCCGCATCGGCGCCGAGGTCCGCGAGGGCGACATCCTGGTCGGCAAGATCACGCCGAAGGGCGAGACGGAACTGACGGCCGAGGAGAAGCTGCTCC
>JAKALX010000357.1 GCA_021823905.1 Chloroflexota bacterium
ATAAATGGCCCCCTCCCCAGCCCACTCCCCCCCCCCCACCTCCTTAGAGGTGCGCCCCTTTTTCTCGGAGGCCTTGCATTCCTGACTCTTTTGTTCTAGCCTGGCCTCAGATATCAAGAGATAGAGGATCGGATATTGGAGCGGACCACCCGATGTTCGTCGGAGGGCGAAACCCCACGTTCCTGGTGGGCGTGGACTTGCAGTGGACCGTTGTGGTGCTCCACAGGAGGAGGGACTGAGATGAAACCCACGCTATTTGTCATCGTTTTGTGCTGCCTCGCGCTGGCGGCGAGTGCGGTCGCAGCGCCGCCGACCGACGCCAAAGCCGAGGTGCAGGCGGCCGGGTCGGTGCTGGCCCTGAACGCCCCGGTCAGGGGTGCGGTCGGCGCGCGGCTTGTCGTTGTCGGGCCGAGCGACTTCCGGGTCGAGCGGGCCTTCACGGGGAGGGAACCGATCTCGCTGGACCTCGGCCAGATCAAGGACGCACAGGGGCGGGCCGTGGCGTTTGCGGACGGCGATTACAGGTGGGAGCTGCGGGTTTTCACTCCGGCAGCAACGACCCAATCGCAGGCCCCCGAAGCCGTGAACATGATCGATGTGACGG
This sequence comes from Chloroflexota bacterium, assembly GCA_021823905.1. Classification (GTDB taxonomy): domain Bacteria; phylum Chloroflexota; class Dehalococcoidia; order Tepidiformales; family Tepidiformaceae; genus JAKALX01. The sequence continues at coordinate 605 of JAKALX010000357.1, forward strand.
GCGCGCAGGCGCCAGCCGCCACTCGGACCGACGTCTCGGTGGCGAAAGGCCAGTTCACGGTGCAGCTCGGCGTGATCGCGCTGCCCAAGGAGGAGAGCCAGGGGGGACCGCAGGCGGTCAACAGCCCGAAGAGTGAGACGGTTGGTGCGGGTCCAGAGAATATCAGTGTCCACCCTCTCACGACCAACGTCGGTGGAAATTTCTTCTCCGGAAACGTCTATGCGAGCGGCGGGTTCTGCGGTGGATGCACGGACGGGGACGGCAACGGCCTCTCCAATGAGTTGTTGATGAAATCCAGTGGCTCGCCGTGGATCTCGTTCCGAAATGTTACCGGTAACCAGTTGTGGCGCTTCTATGCCGATAGTACGAATTTCGGTCTTGTCAATATGCGACTCGACGGGACGGGCTACACCCGGCCATTGGTGCTCGAATCGAATCCGCCGACAAACACGCTGTACCTTGCCAACAGCGGGTCGGTCGGCATCGGAACGAGCACGCCCACGTGGAGTATCTACGCAATGGCGCCGGGAGGTGGGATCGGCAACCCGGCTCTGGCGCTTGATAACGGCAATGGCCAAAAGACTCTCCTGTACAACAACACTGGTGGCTACACGGGTCTCACGAACGGCACAAACTGCGCGTTATGTTTGACGCCGACAGCCTCCGTTTCGTACGCAGTCGTCCTTGATGGCAGCAACGTGGGCCTCGGGACGGTCTCGCCCAAGGCGGCGTTGGATGTGAACGGCTACGCGCGGGCGATCTCGTCGAACCCGGCGGCGCCGGCAAGCGGGAAGGGGATCGAGTTCTTCTACAGCTCGACCAACGACTGGGGGGTGTTCCAGGCATTTGACCGGAGCGCGTTCGCGTACAAGAACTTCGTCCTCGCGGGGTCGAACCTGATCTTCTACTCGGGGACGTCGGAGGCGATGAGGCTGGACACCAGCGGTCGTCTTGGCCTGGGCGTTCCGGGGCCGACGCAGCCGTTGCAGTTGAAGAGTGGGGCGTACTGTTCGGCGGGAGGGGTGTGGACGAACGCGTCGAGCCGGGCGTACAAGCAGGACATCCAGGACCTGTCGACGGAGGCGGCGGAGGCGACGCTGGAGAACCTGACGCCGGTGACGTACGAGTACAAGGCGGCGCCCGGGGAGCATCACGTGGGTTTCATCGCGGAGGACGTGCCGGACCTGGTGGCGACGCCGGACCGGAAGGGGTTGAGCTCGATGGACGTCGTGGCGGTGCTGACGAAGGTTGTTCAGCAGCAGCAAAAGACGATCGCCGAGCTGCAGGCGCAGGTGGCGGAGCTTCGGCGCCAGAAGTAACTTGATCGCTTTCGTTCGCGGTTCGGAATGCTTGGAGGCTGGAGTTGGTCCCCTGGGGCCAACCCAGCCTCCGTTTCGTTTTGGCGCCGCGAGTGAGCACGCCGCTGGTTTCATTCGTTGGACGGCTCCATTATTGTGATCGGCATCACATTCCGTTTGCGTGCGGTCCGGCAACTGCAGCTATGTTGGCAGCTGTCGTTCCGGCTTCTTGGAAGGAGGGTTGCGGTGCGTCGTTCGTTTCGTTTCTGGAGGTTTGCTGCCGCTGCCGGTTTGGTCATGCTCTGCACCTATGGATCCATCGCCCACGCGTCAGTGCCCCTCGCGCAGGACGTGTCGGACGCACTGACCGGTCCGGTGCGAACCGGCGGGCAGGTGGTCGTGCCGCGTCTGACGCTGGACGACGGCTCCACCGTTTCCCTCGACCTCGAGGCGTTCGAGGTGTTTGCTCCCGGGGCTGCGATCATCGAGTACACCAGCAAGGGACCGCGTCGTCTCGCACCGCCGACCGACCGTTACTTCCGGGGAACGGTGATCGGGGACCCCGACTCGGTGGCCGTGCTGATCTCGGGCGCCAAACTGCGGGGGTTCGTCTACACGAAGAAGCAACTCTACGCGATCGCTCCTGATCGCGACGTCTACGCGGATGACCTGCCCGATCCCACCGCTCGGCTCCGCCGAGTAGACCTGGAGCGCGACCGCCCTGCGGGGATGCCGCCTTTCCACTGTGACGTCGAAACCGTGCCGTCGCCTCTCGGCGCGGGGATGAGCGCGACGGCGTTCGGCACTCCGATCTCAGTGCAACCGATGTGGACCTCCACGGTGTACACCGTGAACCTCGCGATCGAGACGGACTACGAGCTGTACACGATGTTCGGGTCGTCCACGGACGCCGAACTCCGCTTCATCGGTGACCTGACCGCTGCGGCGTCGGCGATCTACTGGCGCGACGTCAAGACGGTCTTCAAGATCGGCACCGTGCACCTGTGGTCCACGTCATCCGATCCCTGGGCGGCGACCACGACTTCGACGGCCCTCTCGGAGCTGCTGAGTTACTGGAACACGAACTACACCTCGGTGCAGCGCACCATCGTCCACATGCTGAGCGGCAAGAACATGGGCGGTGGCATCGCGTACCTAGGGGCGCTGTGCAACTCGACCTACGGCTACGGCCTGAGCAGCAGCCTGTCAACGACCTTCAGCGTGACCCAGCCCAACCTGTACTGGGACATCCTTTGCTACACCCACGAAATCGGCCACAACTTCAGCTCCCCTCACACCGAGTGCTACGTCCCGCCGGTGGACACCTGCACGCCCTGCGACACCTTCTCATGTACAGGGCCGGTGCCCGCCGGGGGCGGGACGATCATGAGCTACTGCCATGCCTGCGGAGGCTACAGCAGCATGATTCTCTATTTCGGTCTCAACGGCGACGTGAGCCAGGCTGTCCTCGACCAGATGCGGGGCTACGTCGAGAGTGTCGCAGCGTGTCTCGGGCCACTCGCCGCGGCACCGACCGTGACCGGGATCTCCCCGACCTCCGGTTCCACGGCCGGAGGCACGCCGGTGACTATCTCCGGGACCGGCCTCCAGGGGTTTGCGACGGTCACCATCGGTGGGGTGAATGCAACCGGCGTGACGACCATCAACTCCACCACCATCACGGCGACGACCGGAGCACACACCGCTGGGACCGTAAGTGTCGTCGTGCAGAACCCGGACAGCCAAGTGGCGACGCTTGCCAACGGGTTTGTCTATGGAAGTTGCTCCTCCGTCACGCTGTCGAGCCAGACGGTCACGACGACGGAGACCTACACGTCGTGCGATACGGTGACCGCTGGTCCGGCGTTCCGGGTGGCAGCGCCAGGCGATGTGGCGTGCCGGGCCGCGGTTCGGGTAACCTTGACGAACGGCTTTTCGGTGGGATCGGGAGCGACATTCCGGGCGGGCATCGACCCGTCACTGGCGCCATAGGGTAGGAGACCCGAGGAGGGATCGATGGGACAGGCACAGCGCAGTTGCGTGGCGTGGGCGGTCGTCGGTGTGGGCGTGTTGGTGCTCGGCGTGGGGTTGGCGTCGGCGCAGACGGACGTGCTCAACGTCGTGAACAACAACGTGGGGATCGGGACCACGACGCCGGTGGCGGCGTTGGACGTGAACGGTTACGCGCGGGCGATCTCGTCGAGCCCGGCGGCGCCGGCGAGCGGGAAGGGGATCGAGTTCTTCTACAGCTCGACCAACGACTGGGGGGTGTTCCAGGCGTTTGACCGGAGCGCGTTCGCGTACAAGAACTTCGTTCTCGCGGGGTCGAACATGATCTTCTACTCGGGGACGTCGGAGGCGATGAGGCTGGACACCAGCGGTCGTCTCGGCCTGGGCGTTCCGGGGCCGACGCAGCCGTTGCAGTTGAAGAGTGGGGCGTACTGTTCGGCGGGAGGGGTGTGGAC
>JAKALX010000358.1 GCA_021823905.1 Chloroflexota bacterium
CGATCTCGTTGCTTCGACCGGCGCCGGATCGTCGCTCAGGCGCATGGCCGTCCGTGCGGCGCGGGCAGCGGGCAGCGGACTGACGTTCGAGGCAGTTGGCGCCGCGGCGGATTCGCCGGACGACGACAGGTCCCCGGCGCTGAGGTGCCGGATGCGGACGGTCTGAATGTCGGAAATGGACCTGATGCCGGCCTGCAGCTGCTCGTCGGCTTCGTTCGTGGAGACGACGGCGGAGAGGGAGTATTCGCCGGAGCCGGCCTCGACCGTCTGGCGGTCTGGCCAGGTCGCGAAGACGCGAGTGAGCGTGTCGAGCTCCTGGAGCGCCTGGTAACAGCGAATCGAAGGAAGCTGGCAGTCGGGTGCGATCACGATCTCGACCGCGTAGATAGATCGCCCCTGCTGGGCGTCGGCCAAAGCGTCCGCGACGTCTTCGGGCGACAGCCGCAGCGCCAGCGGCTCCTGGGCGGCTTCCGGGCTGCTGGATTGGATCTCTGGCGTGGGTGCCGCGTCCTCGTCGTCCTCTTCTTCGAGGATTGCCAGGAGATCTGTCTCCAGGGACGCCGGGTCGAGCCCGGAATCTCGCCGGGTCGCGACCTCCTGGGCGAGCACCCGCAGTGCGTCGACCCCCGCCAGCAGCGCGTCGACCATGCGCGGGGTTGGCGTGCGTTGGCCCTGGCGGACGGAATCGAGCACCGTCTCCATCGCGTGCGTCAGGCTTGCCATCTTCTTGTGGCCAATCGTGGCCGACGAGCCCTTGAGCGTATGCGCGGCCCGGAAGATCTGCTGGACGAGGTCCGGATCGGGTTCGCCTTCAAGTTGCACAAGGATGGTGTCGAGCAGCTCGATCTGCTCGTCTGCCTCTTCGGAAAAGAGCTTCAGATCCTCGTCGTCCAGGTCGAACTGGAGCGGTTTGCCTTTACCACTGGCCATGGCCGTGGGACTCCTCGTCGGTTCAGTTTGGGAACGCCGGGACGCCGGGGCTCAGGCCGCGGCGACTTCGACCAGCTCTTCCTCACCGACGATCATCTCGGAGGGAAGGACGCCTTCGAGATCCATGAGCGAGACAAGGCGGTCGTCGAGCTTTGCCACACCGCGCAGGTAGGAGTTCTCCGGAACGCTGACGATGCTGCTCGGCGGTTCGATCTGCTCCGACGGGATGCGCATGACTTCAGAGACGGCGTCGACGATGAGGCCGACCATGCCGTTCGCGCTGCTCACCACCACGATGCGCGTCTCCGCCGTGTACTCGGAAGACGGAACCGAGCAGCGGCGGCGAAGGTCGATCACCGGCACAACGCGGCCGCGCAGGTTGGTGATGCCTTCGACCCACGCGTCCGCGCCAGGGATCGAGGTGATGGTCTGCATCCGGACGATCTCCTGGACGCACTGGATGTCGAGTGCGTAGTACTCGTCCGCCAGGCGGAAGATGACAACGTGCTCTTCCGTCGTGGGTTGGGCGACGGCGGCGTCCGTCGGCTCCGAGGTTCGCGTGGCCATGGCTGTGTCTCCTTCCGGACAAGACGGGTTATGCCCTGTGGGCGATATCAAACGCTACGGTCGTTTGCTGCATGTCAGGCATTGGGGGAACACCTCATATGCGAGGCAACATGTCCCAGTTGGGCTCCGAATTGGGGAAGAGCACGTGACAGACCTAGGGAACCCGCCGATACCTGACCGATACCTGTGATAAGAAACTGAGGCTGAGACGGGAAGGAGTGTCCGTGGCAGCCGAAAACGCAGTGCTCAGTCAACGGGAGATCGACGCGCTCCTGAGCGGCGAGTTTGCTGGCCAGGCAAGCTCGGATCCCGCCGCCCCCGCGCCAGCCGCCTCACGCAGGGAACTGGGCCGGCGAGTAAAGCCGTACGACTTCCGGCACCCTGAAAAGCTCTCGAAAGAGCAGTTGCGCGGACTTCAAATCATTCAGCAGGGTGTTGCCGGTGCGCTCGCCGCGAGCTTCTCCGGTCGGCTGCGCGCCCCCGTCGAGTCGAGGCTCAGCGCGCTCGAACGCGGGATATATGAGGAATACGTCACCCAGATTGGCGCCACCGCGGTGGTCGTCATCATCGACATGAGCCCACTGCAGGGATACGCAGTCGCCGCGTTCGGCCTCGACGTGGCATTCGCGATGATCGACCGCCTGCTCGGCGGGAAGGGCAAGCTGACCGATCGGAGCCTCGCGCGCGACCTCACGGACATCGAGATCGCCCTCATCCGCCACATCGGGATGGACATTGCGCGCTCGCTCATCGAGCCCTGGGGGCGGGTGACCGAACTGACGCCGGATGTGACGGAGCTGGCGGTGGGCCCCCAGGTGATGCACGTCATCCCACCGTCCGAGTTCGTCATCACCGCCTGGTACGAGGTGCGCTTCGCCGATCAAACCGGCGGAATCTCGCTCTGTTTCCCGCTCACCGTGCTGGAGCAGGTGCTGCCCAAGCTCACCGGCCAGAGCCTGTTCGAGCATCGGCCGCAGAGCCGGCACGCTCATGCGCTCACGGGTGTGACGAACGAGCAACTCAGCCCGATGAGAGTGCAAGTTCGCACCATGCTCGGCGGCGCCAGGGTCGAGGTGGTGGACATCGCCAACCTTCAGCCGGGCGACGTGATCGTGCTCGACCAGGCAGCCGAGAACCCCCTGCGCGTGATGATTGGCAATTGCGAACGGTTCGCCGGTTCTCCGGGGACGCGCGGCAAACGGTTGGCCGTACAGATCTCCGGCATCGTTGACGATGATGGATGGGTGAAGTCGTTCAAGGATCCCGCTCCATGAGCCGCGACAACCCGCTCCGGACGGTGCTGATGAGTGCCGACATCAAACCCGGAGGCACGGGCTTCCACAGGCTCGTCTTCAAGGTCGAATACGGGCGCGGGACGATCAGCCAGGTCACGGTGTTGATTTCGCAGGATGCGCACCGGAAGCTCTCGTCGCAACTGGCGCGCATTCGGATGTCCTCCGGAGACACGCTCGGGTTGCTCAAGACGTGGGCTCGCTGGGAGCTCGAGCACCGCGTCGACGACCTCGGCGCCTTGCCGTCGTCCCTCACAATCACCGCAAGCGACCTCGACGATCTGGGTGCCTACGCGATGGATCTCGGGCGCATGCTGCGCGCGGGCTAGCCGCCATTCCAGGGCTCACGCCCGCCGGGCGCCGCCGATGATCGAGCAAAGCGGTGCGGCTCAGGAGGTATCCAGTGCTCGCAAAAGTGACAGTAGCGGAAGCGGCGAGGGCCGTCGCGGATGCCCCGGAAAACACCCGTCTCGAACTCATCAACCCGTTTGTCGAGGCCGCTGGCCAGGTGATATTCCAAGAGTGCCGCGAGATCGTCACCAAGGGCCAGCTTCATCGCGTTCGCTCGCCCCAGACGAGCCGCGACGTCAGCGCCCTGATCGCGATCACCGGCGGCGTCGGCGGCCTCGTCATCTATTCGATGTCCGTGAGAACCGCCTGCGGGTTCGCCTCGCACATGATGGGCGAAACGGTGACCGAGCTCGACCCGATCGCGCAAAGCGCGATCGCCGAGCTTGCCAACATGATTACCGGTCACGCCAGTATGGCGCTCGAGAAGAACGGCTACCCGAGCGACATGTCGCCGCCCGTCCTCCTGATTGGCAAGGGCAACATGATCGCGACCTTTCACCTCACCCGGCTCGTCGTCCCCCTCGCTCTGAGCTTCGGCGAATTCACGATCGACATCGCCATCAAAGAGACATAAGCACGGAGCGTCCGCGACACGAACCGAGGCTTGTCTGTACCATTCTCGCGCGCGGGGCTAGGATCGAGTGGATGACAGCTCGCCAGCCTCGCCGTACCCGCCGCCGCTCTTCGCCCGGCACCACTCTTCCCCGGCCCGTATCGGCGCCGTTCGCCGCCGATGAAGCCGCCGAGGCAGTTCGCGAGGGGCCGTCGTCGGCGGTACGCACTCCGAGGCGCCCGACGCACCGCCGCGAGCACCACGTGACGACCGACTACGGTCACGTGCACCGCGACCTGCTCACCGTTCTCGTTATCGGGCTGCTGGTCCTGGGCTTCATCGTCGGGATGTCGTTCGTTCTTTAGCGTCCTTGTTCCATCCCGGCCGCGTCATCGCAGCTGCTGGTAGCACCAGTAGACGCCCACGCCCAGCGCGATCAGTCCGCCCACTAGGATCTGCCCGTTGACCATCGCGAGCTGGATCAGCCAGGCAACAACAAGCCCGGCGATTGCGCAGCCCAGGATCACCGGGCCGCGCTTGCGGCGGGTCGCCATGTCCATCATCCGGGTGAACGCCCAGCCGAGGCCCGCGCCGACGAAGAACGAGAACAGGCCGCCGAGACCGATCACGTTCCGGGTTGCGAATCCCCAGACGAGGCCC
>JAKALX010000013.1 GCA_021823905.1 Chloroflexota bacterium
CGGCCTCGACCCACCCAAGCTGGCGGCCAAGTACGGCGAGAAGAAGGTCCGCCGATGGGTCGCCGAGGGCCGGCAGATGCGCGTTCGAGGCGAAGGCCTCGCGCAGTAAGGCGTGTCGCCAGCCTATCGCGCCGGATGTCGCGGCCGCCCGCCCAGCGGTCGCGCCCAGCATCAGTCGCGTGCGGCCGATGCGAGCATCGGCCGACGAGCCGCAATTTCACCGGTAGAGGCAACTTGTGGCGACCCAACGCCACATATGGCAGCGCTACCATGGCCCGTGGCAAATCAAGAGGGTAACAACCCCCATGGATGACCTCCCCATCCGCCTGGCTGCCTTCCAGTGGCTGAACGCGCAGGTGCTGGCGCACGGCGAGACGTTGCCGCGGGCCCTCCTTGAGCAGGGCTTCCTGTTCGACGGCGAGCGGATCCGGTTGGTTGGCCCGCAGGGGATCTTCAAGCCGCGGCTGATGCAGTTGCCGCTTTCGATCACCACGACGTCCAGCGGCCCGTACGACGACTCGTTTCACGGTGACAACCTCCTCCACTACCGCTACCGAGGCACGGACCCCAACCACCGCGACAACGTCGGCCTTCGTGAGGCAATGCGGCTTCACGTCCCGTTGGTCTACCTGCACGCCTTTGTGCCGGGGCGGTACCTCGCGATCTGGCCGGTCTTCATCGTCGGCGACGACCCTGCGGCTCTCACGTTCTCGGTCGCGGTGGACGCGGCCGCGGAGGTCGATCGCCGCCTCAGTGTGGCCGACGGTGCGGGTGTCATCTCGGGTTTCGGTGCTGGCGATGCCGGCGGGGATGCCCGTCGCGCCTACATCACGGCGACCGTGCAGGTGCGGCTGCACCAGCACGCCTTCCGCGAGCGTGTCCTGCGGGCGTATCAGGAGCGCTGCGCGCTCTGCCAGCTCCGGCACGAGGAGCTCCTCGACGCGGCGCACATCCTCCCCGACGGTGAGCCGGACAGCGAGCCCGTCGTGCCGAACGGGATCGCCCTGTGCAAACTCCACCACGCGGCGTTCGACGGGTACTTCTTCGGCATCCGACCCGACTACACCATCGAGGTCAAGGAGGAGATCCTCCACGAGCACGACGGCCCGATGCTCCGCCACGGCCTCCAGGGCATCCACAATCAGCGGATCATCGTGCCGAGGAGCCCAGGGATGAGACCCGATCCCGCCTTCCTCGAGCGGCGCTACCGGCGGTTCCGTCAAGATGCGCCAGGTGGGCTGCGATGAAGCTCTACGTCGGGATCACCGACTACGACTGGTTCCGCTACCTGCAGGCGATGCAGCCGGAGGAGCTGAACTTCTGGCAGCCCGGCGGCATGAAGTTGTTCAGGACGCTCCTCCCCGGCGAGCCGTTTCTGTTCAAGCTGCACAGCCCGCGCAATGTCATCGTGGGCGGCGGGTTCTTCGCGCACGCCTCGCTATTGCCGACGAGCCTGGCCTGGGAGGCGTTCGGCGAGAAGAACGGTGCGACGTCCCTGGCCGAGATGCGCCGCAGGATCGAGAAGTACCGCCGTGTCCCGCCGCAGCCGCAGCAGGACTACCAGATCGGCTGCATCATCCTCGAACAGCCGTTCTTCCTGAATCAGGAGGACTGGATTCCGGTACCGGACGATTTCGCCCGCAACATCGTGCAGGGCCGCAGCTACGACATGGGCTCCGGGACGGGGAAATCATTGTGGGAAAACGTTCGGACGGCGCTCTCGGTCGAGGCCCCTCTCCGGGTGGGTGACCAACCGCCAACCCGGGGCGACCCAGTGCTCATCTGCCCGCGCCTGGGCCAGGGCTCGTTCCGTGTCGTCATCACCGACCTGTATGAGCGGCGCTGCGCCATCACGAAGGAGAGGGTGCTGCCGGTGCTGGAGGCGGCCCACATTTTGCCCATCAGCGAAGGCGGCCAGCACGAAGCCAGCAACGGGATCCTCCTGCGCTCCGACCTCCATCGCCTGTTCGACCGGGGCTACGTGACGGTGACGCCGGACCACCGCTTCCGCGTGAGCCGCAAGCTGCGGGAGGACTTCCACAACGGGGAGGAGTACATGCAGCTCGCGGGCCGGGAGCTGTGGCTCCCCCACGAGCTTGCGGACCGACCGCGACGCGACTTCCTCGAGTGGCACGCCGACACGATGTTTCGAGGGTGACCACCACCGCGACCAACTTTCTTCCTTCTCGATTACCCAAGTCCTAAATGCAAATGAATCGCTATGTCATGAGTTGCAGCATTGTCTATCAATCGCTAGGATTGTGAGCGCTTTTGGGTGGCTTCCAACCAATTCATGCTTGGTGGGGAGGAGCGAGGGTGGCGATTCGAAGGTGCAGTCCTTGGAGCGGTCCCCATCAAGCAGGCGTTTCCTTGAACCCTCGTCAATTGGTAGCGCTTCATGACCACCTGCGCGATAAGCTGGGGCAGTCTCTAGCTCAGTCGATGCAAGGCACACGATGCCCGTAGTCCCACCAGCCCCGCAGCGAGGCCAGATCATCCGCGTCCGGCAGCGACAGTACCTTGTCGAAGAGGTGGTTGACCCGCCGAACGCAGGCGATGCGACACTTGTTCGCGGCTCATGCCTCGACGACGATGCCCAGGGGCAGCCCCTCGAGGTCCTCTGGGAACACGAGATTGACCCCGAGATTGTCACCGGCACCTCGTGGAACGAGCTGGGGTCTAAGGGGTTCGACCCGCCGCGCCTCTTTTCGGCTTACCTCCATACCCTGCGCTGGAACTGCGTGACGGCGACGGACCCACGGCTATTCCAGTCGCCGTTCCGGGCCGGCATCAAGATCGAAGCGTTTCAACTCGAGCCCCTGCGGAAAGCCCTCCTGCTCCCCCGCGTCAACCTCTTCATCGCCGACGATGTGGGCCTCGGGAAGACGATCGAGGCCGGCCTGATCGCACGCGAACTGCTGCTGCGGAAGAAGGTCAACTCGATCATCGTCACCGCCCCGCCGTCGATGATCCCGCAGTGGCAGGACGAGCTCGAGGCGCGCTTCGGGCTCACCTTCGAGGTCTTGGACCGTGACTACGTCGCTCGGGTGCGCCAGGAGCGGGGGTACGGCGTCAACCCCTGGGACACCCACTCTCGATTTCTCGTGTCCCAACGGCTGCTCATCGATGAGACGTATACAACGCCGCTACGCAACTGGCTCGGCGAACTCAAGCCGGGATCACTGCTCATCCTGGACGAGGCGCACCATGCCGCCCCCGCAAGTGGCGCCAAGTACGCCATCGACTCGAAGATCACTCGTGCGGTCAGGGACCTGGCCCAGCGTTTCGAGCACCGTCTGTTCCTATCGGCAACGCCCCACAACGGGCACTCGAACAGTTTCTCGGCGCTCCTGGAGATTCTCGACCCGCAACGCTTCTGTCGAGGCGTACCTGTCCGAGGTCGCAAGCTCCTCGAGGACGTGATGGTTCGCAGGCTTAAGGAGGATGTGCGAGAAGTCGCAGGCGGTTTCCCCAAGCGGACGGTCGTCCAGGTCGATATCGACGGCCTCCCCGAAACGGCCCCGGAGCTCGTGCTGTCGGAGCTCCTCGACGAGTACCGACAGACGATGGAGTCCCGGCTGAGCGGTGCGAGCCGCCGCCAGCAGACGTCAGCCGGCCTTCTTGTTTCCGGTCTGCAGCAACGCCTCCTCTCGTCGGTTGAAGCGTTCGCCCGCACGTTGCGAGTCCACAAACGCACCGTGGAGAAGCACGCAGCAGAAGGGGGTAAACCGGCACCCGTACCGGTTAGCCCCGCGAGGGACCTGGAGCTCGTGGCGGCGCCGGTGGGAGCCGATGACGACGGCGCGACACTCACCGAAGAAGAGCTGCAGCAGGAGGAAGAGTCCCAGATCGAAGCCGCGGCGGAGGCGACGGCGGTTCCGCTCACCGACGCGGCGGTGCGCGCCCTGTTCGCGAAGGAGCAAGAGCTTCTCGAGCGAATGACGCAGGTTGTTGAGCAGGCTCGCTGGTCGCCCGACGCCCGCATCAAGAAGCTCGTGGACTGGGTCCGGAAGAACATGTGCCCAGGCCTTCCTGGCCTGGGTGAGTCCATTCGGGGAGGCCCACCGCCCCAATGGAACGACACTCGGGTCATCATCTTCACCGAGTGGGAGGACACCCGCCGATACCTTGCCCAGCAGCTGTCGGCAGCCATCAATGGAACCGATCGCGCCGAGGAGCGGATCGAGGTCTACACGGGCTCAACACCGCGCGACCGGCGCGAGGAGATCAAGCGAGCCTTCAACGCCGACCCGGCCAGGCACCCGGTCCGACTCCTGATCGCCACGGACGCCGCCCGCGAGGGCCTCAACCTCCAGACGCACTGTTGGAACCTCTTCCACTTCGACGTGCCCTGGAACCCGGCCAGGATGGAGCAGCGCAACGGCCGGATCGACCGCAAGCTTCAGCCGAAAGACGAGGTGTTCTGCCACTACTTCGTCTACAAGCAGCGGGTCGAGGATCGGGTCCTGCAGGTCCTGGTGCGCAAGACCGAGACGATTAAGAAGGAGCTCGGCAGCCTCTCCCAGGTCATCGAGGGCCAGCTCGCCGCGACGCTCCAATACGGTATCAGGCACGATCGAGCAGCCGCGATGGAACGCGACATCAGCGAGGCCGACCTCGAGCGCGACAAGCGCCGGACCGTCGAGGAAGAACTCGAGGAGTCGCGCGAACGGCAGAACGAGCTGCGCGAGGAAATCGAGCGGCTCCGGACGCGGCTCGAGGAATCCCGGAAACACATTGGCCTTGAGGAGAGCCACTTCCGCGAGGCCATCACGGCCTCGCTCGAGCTCGCGGGGGCGGCCGGGATCGCTTCTCTTCCAGGCAACGGGAACGGCGATTCAACCCTGCAGCGCTGGTCGTTCCCTGCGTTGGACCAGCGGCAGGGCGCCGACCCGACCTGGGTGGACACGATGGACACCCTTCGCACTCCCCGTGGCCGGGATCAGAAGCTCTGGGAGTGGCGACGCGACTGTCAACCTCGCCCCGTGGTCTTCGAGGACCCGGGGACGATCGACGACACGGTCGTCCACCTTCACCTCGAGCATCGCGTCGTTCAGCGGTTGCTCGGGCGCTTCACGGCCCAGGGGTTTGTCCACCACGATCTGTCGCGCGCGTGCCTCGCGCAGACGACCGACGCGATCCCGCGCGTCATCCTCATGGGTCGGCTCGCCCTGTACGGCCCTGGCGCCGCCAGGCTGCACGAGGAGTTGATCGCGGTCGCCGCTCGTTGGGTCGAGCCGAGTTTGCGGAAGGGCCCACTCACGCCCTACTCCCGTGAGGCCGAGGAGAAGACACTCGACCTCCTCGAGCAAGCAATGCTCTCAAGTTCCCGGCACGCCGTGCCAAAGGTGCCTCGGGACCACCTAGAGGCCGCGGTGGCTCAAGATATCGCCGAGCTCCTGCCCCGCATGGAGGAGAAAGGGAGGGGTCTGGCGAAGGATGCCGAGGCCAAGCTCCACGAGCGAGGCACCCGCGAGGCCCTGGCGATGCACGAGATCCTGGCGGCGCAACAGCGCAGGGTGCAGGCCACGATCGACAAGAACTGGGAGGCGCCGCTCCAAGGCCTCGAAGCTGATGAGATCCGCCAATACGAGGCCAACCGGCGGCACTGGACACGCCGCATCGAGGCTATCGACCGCGAGCTGCAGAGCGAGCCGGCTCGCATCCGGGACACCTATCAGATCAAAGCGACCCGCATCGATCCGGTGGGCCTCGTCTACCTCTGGCCCGTGACTGGGTAACCCGATGCCAACCGACTTCGAACTGCGCGCGCACAAGGAATGGCTCGGGTATCTCCAGCCGGTCGGGCTGGTTGTGTCGCCGCCGGCGCTCGGCGAGGCCCAGGCTCAGGTCAACCGAAACATCGCCCCTGATCACCGCCGGTTCCTCGACCATATTGAAACGGTCCGGCTCGGCGAGGATGGCGAAACCGTTATGGCCGTGAACGACCTGCCCGGTTTCACGCAAGCCGTTCTGGGTTGGGAAGCCGCCGATCTCGTTGGGTCGCCAGGTGCGGCGCCGCTCCCCGAGGGCCTCGAGGTCGCCCTCACCGACTACGGCGAGACGCTGCGCCCGACGTATGCGGTGAGGGAGCCCCAGCCCAGAACGGACGCGCCGACCCCATGGCTCATGCTGGTGCAGGTATTCCCGGCAGGGACGCCCTTCGATGATCCGCTGCCGGTCGAGGATCATGGCTGGAGCGCCACCCCGCAGGTCCGGTTCGAGCGGTTGCTCCGCGAGACGCAGGTACCGATCGGCCTCCTGGTCAACGGGACGCACCTGCGGCTTGTCTATGCCCCGAGGGGCGAGACATCGGGGTTCCTGACGTTCCCGGTGCAGGCCATGGCCGAGGTGGCCGGGCGACCGATCTTCGCCGCCTTTCACCTGCTGCTCTCCGCGGAGCGGCTGTTCGCCCTGCCCGAGCCGCAGCGTCTCCCGGCGATCCTGGCCTCCAGCCGCAAGTACCAGGCCCTGGTCTCGACCAGGCTCTCGGAGCAGGTCCTTGCCGCCCTCTACGAGCTCCTGCGCGGCTTCCAGGCCGCCGACGAGCGCTGGAACGGCGAACTCCTCCGGGAGGTGCTGCGGGAGGACCCCGACCACGTCTACGCCGGCCTCCTAACGGTGCTTCTGCGGCTTGTCTTTGTCCTCTACGCCGAGGACCGCGGCATGCTCTCCCCGCACCCGGTCTACCAGAACCACTACGCCGTCACTGGTCTGTTCGAGCGACTGCGGGCCGATGCGGGCCGGTTCCCGGACACCATGGACCTGCGCTACGGCGCATGGTCGCAGTTGCTCTCGCTCTTCCGGCTGATCTTCGACGGCGCCGGCCATGGCGGCCTTCACCTGCCGCCGCGGCAAGGCCACCTCTTCAACCCCGACCGATACAACTTTCTCGAGGGGCGCCCTTGGCGGACGGGGAGGGTGATAGGTGATCGCGATACGCCACCGCTGGTGTCGGACGGGGTCGTGTACCGCGTCCTCGAGAACCTGATCGTCCTCGACGGCGAGCGCCTCTCGTACAGGACGCTCGACGTCGAGCAGATCGGGTCCGTGTACCAGGCGATGATGGGGTTCCACCTCGAGACGGCCCGCGGCCGCTCCATCGCGATCAAGGCCAAGAAAGCCCATGGCGCCCCGACCACGATCAACCTCGAGGCCCTGCTCGAACAGCCCCGAGACAAGCGAGCGCGGTGGATCAAAGAGCAGACCGACCAAGACGTGTCCGGCCAAGCGCTCAAGGCGCTCAAGCAGGCGACCAGGCCCGAGGACGTAGCTGCGGCCCTCGACCGGAAGGTTGCCAAGGCCGCCACGCCGACGATCGTGCCGCCAGGCGCCATGGTGCTCCAGCCCAGCGACGAGCGGCGCCGCTCGGGCTCGCACTACACCCCGCGATCCCTCACCGAGCCGATCGTCCGCACGACACTCAAGCCTATCCTCGAGCGGATCGGACCGAAACCGACGCCGGACGAGATCCTCGACCTCAAGGTGTGCGACCTCGCTGTCGGATCAGGGGCGTTCCTCGTGGAGGTGTGCCGCCAGTTGGGCGACACGCTCGTAACCTCGTGGCATGCGCACGACTGCGTCCCGGCGATCCCGCCTGACGAGGACGAGGTGCTCCATGCCCGCCGCCTTGTCGCCCAGCGCTGCATCTACGGCGTGGACCGCAACCCTCTCGCGGTGGGCCTCGCGAAGCTCTCCCTGTGGCTCGCGACACTGGCCCGCGACCACGCCTTCACCTTCCTCGACCACGCCCTGCGCCACGGCGACTCCCTTGTGGGCCTCACCCGCAGCCAGATCGCGGCGTTCCACTGGGAGCCGACGGCCGAGCGCGGGCTCTGGCCGGACATCGAGAAGCGGGTTCATGAGGCCGGTGAGCTGCGCGCCGCAATTCGCGCCGCCGGCGAAGATATTCACGACCACGACCTCCGGACCCTGATGCTTGCTGCCGACGAAGCACTGGCCGATGCACGCCTCATCGGCGACTTGGCCGTCTCTGCATTCTTCAAGGGCGACTCGGCCCGCGCGCGCGAACGCGCACGGCACGAGCTTCAGGGCAAGGTCGAGCGCTGGCTGCAGACGGGCGAAGGGCACGACGAGTTGCATGGCCTTGCCGAGGAGCTCCGGGAGGGCGCACACCCTGTTGAGTCTTTCCATTGGGAGATTGAGTTTCCGGAGGTATTCGAGCGGACGGACCCGGGCTTTGATGCGCTGGTGGGGAACCCGCCGTTCTTAGGAGGGACCCTCGTAGGTGCACAGCTTGGCCTCCCCTATCACGACTACCTTGTGGCCAACTTTCCCCCGGCAACTGGCCTGGCCGACATCGTGGCCTTCTTTCTCCGCCGCGCCTACGACCTTGTTCGGCGCGGAGCAACCCTCGGAATCATCGCCACCAATACGGTTGCGCAGGGTGACACCAGGAGCACTGGACTCGAACAAGTACTTCAGAACGGAGGGTCGCTCTATCACGCCCAGCGTCGGTACCAATGGCCTGGGAATGCGGCGGTAGTTGTGAGCCTGTTGCACATCGTCAAGACCGAACGAGCCGTCCACCCTTTGCTGGACGCCGTTCACGTTGATCGGATTTCTGCATATCTTCTCGCTGGGGCTGTAGATTCAACCCCCGTAACCCTGTCAGAGAACAAGGGTGTTTGTTTCCGCGGAACCAAGGTCTGGGGTTCGGGCTTTGTCTTCGAGGACCCGCCATCGAATGGCTCGTCATCGCTCGCTGAACTGCAGCGCCTCTTACTGTTGGAACCACGGAACCGAGAGGTGCTTTTCGCTTACCTGGGAGGTGAAGACTTCAACTCCAGTCCGACACAACGTCCGAGTCGGTTTGTCATCGACTTTGGGAACATGTCGGAGGAGCAGGCAAGACACTGGCCGGCCCTCTTTTCGATAGTGGAAGAGAGAGTGCGTCCGGTTCGGTTGCGGAATAAGCAAAGGAACTACCGCGAGAATTGGTGGCTGCACGCAAACAGGGTGGATGACTCTGGTCCGTACCTGGAGCAGCATGGCCGGGTGCTTGCACTTACGTGTGTCTCTCAACACGTTGCACTGGCTTTTGTTGGCCGCGGAACGATCATCCAAGATCGAATGATCCTCTTCCTGCTGCACCAGGATGCTGACTTTGCCGTGGTTCAGTCTCGTGTCCATGAGGCCTGGGTCCGAATGGTTGGTACGACCCTAGGAGACGCTTTGAGCTACACGACGACTTGTTTTGACACCTTTCCGCGCCCGCACGAGGTCGATCGTGCCGAGCTGCAAGGCACTGGCGCGCGCTATTACTCCTTCCGAGCAAGGATCATGGAGACGAACAACGAAGGTCTCACCAGCACGTACAATCGATTTCACGACCCGGAGGAGGCTCCGGCTGAGATCATTCGACTTCGTGAGCTGCACGCGGCGATGGACCGGGCGGTGCTCGACGCGTACGGATGGACCGATATTCCAACCGAGTGTCACTTCCTTCTCGACTACGAGGACGAGGGGGACGGGCAGGACGAGGGGCGTGCCAGCCGCCGAAGCAAGCCCTGGCGCTACCGTTGGCCCGACCAGGTGCGCGACGAGGTGCTGGCCCGCCTGCTCAAGTTGAATCGCCAGCGTGCCGAAGAAGAGCGACTCTCCGGTGCCCTCAGTGGGGCGTCGGCACAGCGTCGCGCGCGGCGCAGCCGCCGGCACACCGGCACCGGGACGCTAGACATGTTCGGCACTGACGATGAAGGCGGTTGAGGATAACTTACGGAGGGGATCGGATCATGAACGCGGGCACGTTGTCGCTGAAGAGGATCTTCGGCCAGGACCGGAGGCACGTTGTGCCGCTGTTCCAGCGCCCGTACGTGTGGAAGAAAATGGAATTCGGACATGTCTGACCCCACGCTCACGCCAGTTCAGGTCCGGGCGCAGCTGGTCGCGGTGCTGTCTCTGGACCTAGTCGGTCCAGGGCCAGGGAGTGAGCTCGAACGGGAGCTTCTGCCGCAGGCGCCGTCCCGGTGGTACCTGACAGGCTTCCTTGTGCCGGCGGGCGCCGGTGAAACGCAGGCGCTCGACGACAGTACCGAAGCCGACGGCGACCAGGAGCTCGAAAAGGGCACGGGCGCCCAGGATGACACTCCGTCCGAGCCTCCCTCGGCCACAAAGGCACGGTTCCCCTCATCGTTTGGGCTCAGCTTCCTCGTCCCGGGCGGTGTCGAGACCCTCGATGTGACAGCTCACTGGGGGGATTACAAACCGGAGGAGAAGAACTGGCGACGGGAACCAGGGACTGCAACGTTCCGAGTGACCCTTCCCGCGGACGCCGGGGCTCTTCTGGAAACAAAGGTGCCTGAGAGTCGCGGCTTGGTCATCGCCGCCGCGGCACGGCCCGTCATCACATCTGGGGGTACAGGGGCGGGCCAGATTCCTACCGGCACGCGGGCTGCCTCGCTGTTCCTCGTCAACCGGCGGACGCCAGCCCCCGACGACGACCGCGATCGGGCCTTTGCCTTTCAGGCGCAGCTCGAGGTGCACTGCGCGCGGGGCTTCGTCCCGAGGCCGGACCCCCGAGGATTGGGCTCCGACGATGTCGATGATCGGGTTGCCGATCTGCAATACAGGAGCGAGTGCGAGTTCGCGGTGGGTCATGGTATCGCGGCGGAAGCGGAGAAGGACCGGGGAGGTGAGTGCCACCTCGTCAGGACCTGCTGGATTCCCAGCGCCGAGGTGGAACACGTTGCGCCTGCGCCGATCGGCGGGGTGGAACTCCGGATGGAAGAGCTGGCGGCCCTGGCTGACGGCGCCGCCGCGCATCAAGCGCTCGACCCCTTGGTAGCGCGGTACCGGGACTGGATCGCAGCGCAGCGTGCCGCCCTCGCGGGACTCTCGGAACACCGACTCGAGGTCGCCGGTGACCTGCTGGACCGAGCCTCAGTAGCTGCCGACAGGATCGCGGCTGGGATTGATTTGCTTGGCCGGGGGGATGTCCTCGCCGCGTTTCGCCTTGCCAACCGGGCGATGGGCGCGGCCGCTCGGCGCCGTTTCGGTCCGCTCGCCGGTAAAGAGGCGGCGGCCGTGGAGCCGCCTCGCTGGAGGCCGTTCCAGCTCGCCTTCGTCCTGATGAACCTCCGGTCGGTGGTCGATCCGTCCCACCACGACCGCGAGGTGGTGGACCTTCTGTTCTTCCCGACCGGCGGCGGCAAGACCGAGGCGTACCTCGGCCTGGCGGCCTTCACGCTCGCTCTGCGTCGCTTGCGCAACCCCGGTCTGCAATCGGCAGGGGTGACCGTGTTGATGCGGTACACCCTGCGCCTTCTGACCCTCGACCAACTGACACGCGCCGCGACGCTCATCTGCGCGCTCGAGTTGGAGCGACAGAAAGACCCAGCAACGCTGGGCCCGTGGCCGTTCGAGATCGGCCTGTGGGTGGGGCGTAGCGCTACGCCGAACCGGATGGGGACCTCTGGAGACCGGGACCCGAACACGGCGCGCGCGCGGACGATCCGCTTCAAGAACGACGACCGGAAGCCGTCGCCGATCCCCCTCGAAACGTGCCCGTGGTGCGGTCAGCGATTCACCCGCCACTCGTTCCAACTCGTTCCGAACGACGACAGCCCCCGGGACCTTCGCATCAACTGCGTCAACCGGCGTTGCGACTTCAGCCGCGGCAACCAGTTGCCGATCCTGGCGGTGGACGAGCCCATCTACCGGCGCTTGCCAGGCTTCCTGATCGCGACGGTGGACAAGTTTGCGGCGATGCCGTGGCTGGGGCCGGTGGGCGCCTTCTTCGGCCGCGTCGATCGGGCCGACCCGAAGTTAGGCTTCTTCGGTCCCTGCGACACCCAGCAGGGCCAGCCTTTGCCGGCCCAGCTCCTTCCCCCGGACCTCGTCATCCAAGATGAGCTGCACCTCATCTCGGGGCCGATGGGGACGATGGTTGGGGTGTACGAGGCGGCGCTCGATGCGTTATGTAGCCGGGATGTCGATGGCACGACGATTCGCCCAAAGATCGTGGCCTCTACGGCGACGGTTCGGCGGGCGGAATCACAAGTTCGTGCTCTGTTCGACCGCCCAGAGGTCGATGTGTTCCCGCCGCCCGGCCCTGACCGCCGGGATTCGTTCTTTGCGAACGCGCTCTCGCCAGATGAGGCCCCGGCTCGGCTCTACCTTGGGATTGCGGCGCAGGGACGCAGCCTAAAGGTTGTGATGCTGCGAACGTACCTGGCCCTCATGGCCGGCGCGCAGAAGGCGTTCCTGGCAGACGGCGGCCGGAGGAAGGCGAACAATGCGGCGGACGCCTACATGACCCTTGTCGGGTACTTCAACAGCCTGCGCGAGCTTGGTGGCAGCCGACGCATCGTCGAGGACGAGGTCAGGACCCGGCTTCAGGGATATGGCGACCGCAAGCGTGTGGGTCAGCCAGAAGGCTTGTTCGCGAGCAGGAAGTCCGCATACGAGCCTGTCGAGCTTACGTCCCGTGTGTCCACGGCGAAGGTTGCGGACGCAAAGAGACGCCTGAACCGCTCGTTTGCTGAAGACGACTGCGTTGACGTGGCCATCGCAACCAACATGATCTCGGTCGGTCTCGACATCGTGCGCCTGGGCCTGATGGTTGTCTTGGGTCAGCCGAAGACGACCGCCGAGTACATCCAGGCCACGAGCCGCGTCGGCCGCGATCCGCAGCGACCCGGTCTGATTGTCACGCTGCTCAACATCCACCGACCCCGCGACCGGTCCCACTACGAGCGTTTCGAGGCGTACCACCGCACCTTCTACCGCGGGGTCGAGGTCACCTCCGTGACGCCCTACTCGCCGCGCGCGCTCGATCGTGGGCTGGCCGGCGCGGTGGTTGCGATTGCAAGGCATTGTCTCGAGGTGATGACTCCACCTGTAGGGGCCTCGCGAATCGAGGACCAGCGAACCCAACTGGAAGGGGTGACCACGGCGATCGCGGCCCGCGCCGCGCAGCACGCCCGGTTATCCAAACGTGAGGCCGAGACCCTCAAGGAGCGCGTCCGCCTACGTGTGGTTGACCTGCTCGACTCATGGGCGCAGATCGCCCATGGCTATGCCGAGCAAGGCGTGACGCTTCAGTATCAGCCGTATGAGGTCGGCGCCGCGAAGCCTCTTCTCCACGATCCTCTCGATCCGGAACTCCTCATCCTTCCTGAAAGAAATCGGAAGTTCAAGGCGCCGCGCTCGATGCGCGACGTCGAGCCCAGCGTGAACCTCTGGATGCGGGAACTTTCTGGTGGTCGGGACGGGATCGAAGCCGCGCCGATGCCCGAGGAGGAGCAATGAGCCCACGACCCCATGGCCAAATGCGGCAGAGCCAGGTCGTGACGACGTTCGGCCCCGGCTCGATGCTCGACCTGCCCGGCTACTCGGTTCTCGTCGGCGGCCTGGACCTGTGGAGCCGGGAAGGGCGCTTCGAGGTCATCGAACCCCGCCTAGTGGAGAAGCTGCAGATTGCGCTCGGCCTGCCGAACCTGCGCTTGTATGCCCCCCCGCCGGAACCCGACCGGCCGGACGCCCCGACCACTGGGATTCCGGTTTGGCAGTTCCCCGAGTGGTTCATTACGCAAGACGTAGAAGACGTTCGTGATTCGGCCGGGATGCGCTCACGCCGCTTGGTGCCTCGTGCGGCCTTGACCCGTGGGAAGTTCATCGACGCGGATCGATGCGTACGGGCCGTTGTTCCGGTCAGGTTCGTGCGCGCCTGCCCCCGCGGCCATATCGGAGACATCGACTGGCGCGCCTTTGTCCACGGGGGCAAAAGCCAGTGCACGAGGCAGCTCTCGATGCAGGAGCGGGGCACAAGCGGCGACCTGGCGGACGTGACAATCGCCTGCGAGTGTGGTGCGAACCGCGCGATGACTGACGCGGCCCGATCGGGCGCCGATACCCTGGGCAACTGCGACGGCTCGCGGCCATGGCTGGGGCTCTACTCCAAGGAGCCCTGCGGAGCGCCGAGCCGTTTGCTCCTGCGATCGGCGAGCAACGCCTATTTCCCGCAGTTGATGAGTGTGATCTCGCTGCCCGATCGGAATGGGGAGCTCGTTCGGAGGGTCAGTTCGGTGTGGGAGGATTTTCTCCAGTACATCGGGGACCGCGAAGAACTGGCGAGAGACCGACGGCGCAAGGACAAGGTCCGGGTCGCGCTCGAGGGCTTCACGGACGAAGCCGTGTGGGAGGAAATCGAAGCGAGGCGACAGGGGCGACCACGGACGACGGATCGTCCTGTAAAGGTGGTCGAGTTCGAGGCACTCACCGCAGCCATGGAGGAAGTCGGGGAGGACGTCCCGGATGGCGATTTCCATGCGCACTCGTTGCCGGGTGGGGCGTGGGCCGCCCCTTGGACACAGGGCATCGATCGGGTCGTGCTCGTGCACCGCCTCCGCGAAGTGGTCGCTCAGGTCAGCTTCACCCGGTTCGAGGCGATCTCCGCCGACACGCAGGGGGAGCTGTCACTCGGCGTTCAGCCGGCGATGCTGGCTCGGGAACTGACCTGGTTGCCGGCGATTGAGAACCGTGGCGAAGGGGTCTTCCTGGCGTTCAGCAGGGCTGCAGTATCTGCCTGGCTGGACCGACCGGCTGTGAAGGCCCGGGGGAAGAAGCTGGAGGACGCTTTCGATGCCTGGCACAACGAGCATCACACCAGCCGGCGGGTATTTCCAGGACTGCCGTACATCATGCTGCACTCGCTCTCACACCTCTTGCTGACCTCTCTGGCGCTCGAGTGTGGCTACCCGGCCAGTTCCCTGCGCGAGCGCGTCTACGCAGGGGATGCGGGCTACGGGGTTCTGATCTTCACGGCGTCACCCGATTCCGAGGGGACACTGGGCGGCCTCGTTGAGGCAGGGAAGGGGATCTCTCGGCACCTGCGGGCGGCCCTCCAGCTTGGACAGCTCTGCTCCCACGACCCGGTGTGCGCCCAGCACGACCCGGCGGACAAGAACGAGTGGCGGTTCCTTCAGGGGGCCGCGTGTCACGGCTGCCTCCTGATTGCCGAGACTTGCTGCGAACAACACAACGACTTCCTCGACCGGGCCCTGGTAGTACCAACGGTGGCGAGCCAGGGCGCCGAGTTCTTCTCGGTGGAGGCGCTGGCGTGATCGAATGGATGCAATCGCTTTCGGGAGATGAGCTCAAAGCCCTTGCTGTCGCGCTTCGCTCGGGCCGCCTTCCCGTTCCTCCAACCGGTCTCGCCGTCTCTCGGTTGTGCCCCGGCTGCGACCACGCGGCGGTCGCTCAAGGGATCGCTCGGCTGGTCTCAGACGGCATGTCGTCGGCGCACCTCCTGGTGCTCCTTGACGCGGTGGCCGAGCAGCGTGCCATCGGGGGCGGTCCTGGGGGGGAGAGTGCCGAGCTGGTCTGGACGGGTCCGGAGGCTTCTGGGACGGCCAGCCGCGATACCGCGGTGGTCGTCCGCGAGCTGTTCATGTCGGCAATGGCGGAGGTTGTGGTCGCCGGCTACGCCGTGTACCAGGGCCGATCGGTGTTCGCAGCGCTGGCGGAGCGGATGGCCGCAAACCCTAATCTGAAGGTCAGGATGTTCCTCGACATCTCGCGGCACCCCACCGACACAAGCCTCGACAGTGAGTTGGTGCTGCGCTTTGCCCATCGTTTCCGGACTGACCAGTGGCCAGGGGGCCGGCTCCCGGAGATCTTTTACGACCCGCGCAGCCTCCGTGCTGGGACCGGCAAGCGAGCCAGCCTTCACGCCAAGTGTGTCGTGATCGACCGGGCGGTCGCGTTCGTTTCCTCGGCGAACTTCACCGAGGCAGCTCAGGAGCGCAATATCGAGGTCGGCGCCTTGATCCGTTCGCCGCGGTTTGCAGAGCAGCTTGCGGGCCACTTTGAGTATCTCGCGGAGGAGGGCGCTCTGAAACACGTGCTGTTCGGCTAAGAAGGGGCCTGCCACCATTGACCCCTGCAACACCGTGTGCCGGTCCTCGGCCCTGTGGCCCTCCAGCCCAGCAGACCCCTCGCCTAAATCTCGCTTCACCAGGACCGGTTTCCGATGGGCAGATCGGGTGAACCCACTGAGGCCGCGAAGACCCCAGCTTGACAGCTTCTTCGGTGGCCCTAAACTCAAGCCCAGTGAAACGGCAAATCCCACCGCCTCGTTTTAAGCCGGGCACCGTGACGAGCGGCGACCAGGCCATGCACGACCTGAACCGGTCAGATGCAAGTGCCCGCGCGAGACAGAGAGGCGCGGCCCGATGGTGTGAGGCAACACCGCAAATGTCGGGGGATCCCAAACACATCGTGAACATGCAGTTGGCAAGAGAACGGGCCTCGTCGCCTCTAAGTGCTCAGCCACGCCCGTTCCTCCGCTGGGTCGGCTCAAAGCGCTGGCTTTTGAAGCAGATGGTCGATTCCCTGCCCAGCCAGTTCGCGACCTACCATGAGCCATTCCTTGGCTCTGGGGCGCTATTTTTCTTGCTGTCCCCAACGCGGGCGTCACTGAGCGACAGGTGCAGCGAGTTGATCGAGGTCTACAAAGCGACCAAAGACGATGTCTCGGCCATTATCGGCTACCTCCGACCGTTGCAGCCCGATCGGGAGGTGTTCTACGCAATGCGCAACCGGCGCAGTCGTGGGCGGCTGAAACGGGCTGCCGAATTTATGTATCTCAACAAGACCTGTTGGAATGGCTTGTATCGAGTCAACTCGGAAGGCCGGTTCAATGTTCCGTACGGTATGCCAAAGACGCCATTCATAGCTGACTTTGCAAATCTCCGGGCGTGCGCCCGCACCCTTCAGGCGGGAGACGTGAGGCTTCGGGCCTGTGATTTCGAGACGGCATTGGAGAGCGTCGAATCCGGCGACTTAGTCTATCTAGATCCCCCCTACGTTAACGGACACAACAACAATGGCTTCGTTGACTACAACGAGATTCTCTTCTCTTGGGAAGATCAGAAGCGCCTCGCAAAGAGGGCGCAGCAGCTGGCGGACGATGGCGCCTATGTGATCGTAACAAACGCTCATCACAACGAGGTCTTGGAACTCTACCGAGGGTTCGCTTGCCACACCCTCGGACGGGTGTCAACACTAGCCTCCAATCCCGGTCGTCGCGTGAGGGTAAGGGAAGCCCTGCTCTGTTCTCCAAACTGCGTCGGGTGAGCGCAGCTATCATGCACAATAGTCGCTGGAGGCGAAGATGACGAAGCGGTCTGAATCACTTGCAGCCGAGCCGGTAGGTATCAAGACGCTTCGCACTGACCAACTTCAGCCGAATCCGTTCAATCCGAGGATGCTGTTCGACAAGGCGCCAATGAAGACCCTGCAGGAGTCGATCGAACGGGTTGGTATCCTGGTGCCACTTACGGTCTATCAGCGCGGATCTGACGGCAAGTTCATAATTCTGGATGGGCAGAGGCGGTGGATCTGCGCGCAAGAGCTAGGCGTGACCATAGTGCCGGTGAACCAGGTTGCAGAGCCAAGCACTGTCCAGAACATTGTTACAATGTTTCAAATTCACAAGCTCCGGGAAGACTGGGAGCTTATGCCGACCGCACTCAAGTTGGATGTCTTGATGCAGGAGCTGAAAGAGACGTCGGAACGGAAGCTGGCAGAGTTGACCGGCCTCGACATCGCTGTAGTAACTCGGTGCAAGAAGCTTCTCTCGTACCCCAAGGAGTATCAAGAACTCATGCTGGACCCGGATCCAGACAAGCGCGTGAAGGCCGATTTCTTCATTGAGCTCTACCCGGTGCTTCACGACCGGGCTGTCACAAAGTTGCCTGGGTACTCACGCGCCAGCCTTACCAAGAAGATGCTGGGCAAGTACCAGGATCCGGCAGGGGGCATCAGAGCCGTAACCGATTTTCGAAAGGTGAAGCAGCACATCGCAAACGCTAACAGGGCCGGGAAGCTGCCCACACTTTTGAAGAAGCTAGGGGAATTCATCGAGGAGGTCGAGCTAGCCCCAGATCACCTCATCATCCCCGCAGCGAGCGTCGCAGCCCAGGCCCGGTCGCTGTACGGCAAGGTGCAACAGATTGATGAGACCCTTGCGAGTTTGGACGTTGAAGAATATCTCGGCGAGGAAGAACTATGGGGTGGCCTCGAGTCGCTTCTTCGGACAATCCGCAGGTGTCTTGCCGCTGCGGGCCGCAGGGTGAAGGAGTGAGGACACCTAAGGCGCGATGCGCACCGATCGATACCTCGCGGATGGCAGAGTGGCTGAATCGGTTCCACGGTTATCGCATCCCGGCAACTGAGGTGCGAATCAAATTTTGGCTTAGAAATTTCAAGCCGGAGGACGCGGATCTAGCGGCGCGGGTCCTCGACGTTGTGGAGTTTCTGAAACACGAAGATATGGAGGCCGCCCTCCGTAGGATCGTCACAGGTCTTGCAGGCTGGCACAAGGAGGAAAGGCGGCGAAGAGGTAGGTGGCGATTCGTAGCATTCTCGGTCAGTGCCGGCGAAAGCGGAGACAGTATGCTTCACAGACTCAGGACAGCGCTTGGACTGACTAGCAGGCAATACAATAGCCTGTTCATTTACAAAGCAGATCTCATACGCGAGAGGCTAAGCGCGGCCGATACGGTGGTATTTGTGGATGATTTCGCCGGGACCGGTCAGCAAGCCTGCGATGCCTGGCTCGAAATTGCGGAGCTGCTCCCCGGGAGCCCAAGGGCATACCTGATCGTCGTCGCGGCTGGACGCCGCGCCATTGACCGTATCAGCAGCGAGACGGGTTTGAACGTAGTCACGAACCATGTCCTTGAGATGGATGACGATGTCTTCTCGGCGGCTTGCGAGCAGTTTACGCCGCAGGAGAAGGCAGATCTTTTGGCTTACTGCCGTCAGGCCGATGCTAAGAAGCCAAAGGGCTTTGGGGAATGCGGGTTCTTGGTTGTTATGGCTCACGGAACGCCAAACAACTCGATACCAGTTCTCCACGCTAGTCACGCTCGGTGGCAGGGACTATTCCCGAGGCATTAGTCGAGGTGTCGAACGAGTACGTGCCTCCACGTGACCGTCAAGGCAGACGGGGCGCGCGTTTGCCGCATTCCGAGTAGACTGGCAAGGCTTCAAGGGCAAAGCGGTGGGCCAGCATATGATCTCTGATGGGCATACGCGGATTCTTCTCCTCGGATGCGTGAGCGAGAAGGGGCCTGCTGACGTAGCGGCGCGGGACCTTTACGTCTCGACGCTGTTTCGCCTGCGGCGGGCGTACGCCGAGACGCTCGGCTCGCCCTGGTTCATTCTCAGCGCGAGGCACGGGCTGGTGAGACCCGACGAGGTGCTGGAGCCATACGACGTGCGGCTTTCAAGCCTCCCGGCAGCGGGCCGGCGGGCGTGGGGAGACCGTGTTTTCGCGCAGCTCCAGGCCGCCGCAGCGCCGCTACCCGGGCGGGTGTTCGAGTTCCATGCCGGGTCGCACT
Organism: Chloroflexota bacterium; assembly: GCA_021823905.1. Classification (GTDB taxonomy): domain Bacteria; phylum Chloroflexota; class Dehalococcoidia; order Tepidiformales; family Tepidiformaceae; genus JAKALX01. Next base: position 19,371 of record JAKALX010000013.1, read on the forward strand.
ACGTCGAAGCGGTCAGGCCGCACCTCGAGAAGGTCGGCGCGGTGGTTGTGTGGCCCCTTCGGAGTTTTCGCCTGGGCGAGCAACTCCATTGGTACAAGCATTTCCTGAAAGCGCATGGAGGCGGATGATGGATCAAGGTGGCGAGGCTCGGGGCATTGTTGTCACCGCGACGCCGGGCACACCGTTCGTGTTCACGTGGCCGGAGGGCGAGGAGCGGTTCGAGAAGGTCTGGGACGTGGACGCCGTCTGGCGGGCGCGCCGCTACCGCGTCCGTCACGGCCTGTCGCACCGTCTCGTCTATGAGCGCAACCGCGTCCACTCGGTGACGTGGGTCGCGGACCAGCCGATGGTCGAAGGCGTCGAGACGGACGACTACGCAGCCTCTCACGCCCTGCTGAGCGTTCTCCGCATCGCAGGGAAGAAGCTCGTGCGGACATTAGACGAGCCGCCTGACGGGTACGATTCCTTTACCTGGGTTGACCACCGCAGGGAGATCGCAGCCAAGTACAGCAAGAACTGCCTCGCGCTGAAGATCGTGGAGGACGACCTCGAGTCCTGGG